>NZ_JAAKGQ010000029.1:0-49828 GCF_011043515.1 Sphingobacterium sp. SGL-16
CGAATAAGCCCTTTTTTTATATGTTAACAAATTTAAATCCTAAAAAATCTTGCAGGATAAAAAATTCCATCTATATTTGTCTTGTTTTTAACCAGTCTAAATAAAGATAAATTAAAAATGAGCGTCATGCATCGGACGGCAATCCGTGCATGACGCAAAATCTAATATCAGCGGCAACTGATATTAGTTGATCTAAAAAGATCACCTCCCGATACAGTGATATGGAAGGGTAGTGCAATTTAGGAAAAAATTGCATTATCAGTTTAATCTGATTGATTATTCCCTCCCTTCCATAATCTGTTGATGGTATTGTTTTAAAATATCTAATCAACATATTATGAAAAAGTATACGTACTTGATTTTTTTCTTTAGCCTTTCGAGGGCTATGAATGGCATTCATCACGATCCGATGTTGGATGTATACCCTTTTTTACTTGTTGATTATAGTTTTTAAGTGATCGATATTTCGATTACGCGTAGAATGCATTACTAAAATTTAAATTATATCAACAATGAAAAGTCTATTTACTTTATTACTTACGTTACTTTCTGTTCAGTTCGCTTCGGCACATGCACTGTGGATTGAAACGAACTCTACAGGCGTTAAGAATGTCAAACAAGAGGTTAAGATCTTTTATGGCGAATATGCGTCTCAAGAAATTGAACCGATTGACAAATGGTATTCCGATGTTAAAGATTTTAAACTAATCCTTACTACACCATCCCACAAGCAGATTGAAGTACAAAAAATGCTTACAGGAGATCATTTTACCGCTGAATTTACGCCGATAGAGAACGGAATTTATGTTTTATCTATCTACCATGCAGGTAAAGATTTAAGCAAAACAAATCTGTATGCCTTCTCTTCATTGGCTTTTATACAAGTGTCTGGAAATACTTTGCCAACTATTATTAATAATTTCTATGTAAAAGTAAATCCCAAGACATATGATGTGGGAAATACAGTAGAAGCGATTGTTATCAAAGCTGGAAAACCTCTAGCGGATGCCGAAGTATTGGTGATGAGTCAAGAAGGCTGGTCTAAATCTTTTAAAACAGACCCACAAGGAAAAATAAGTTTCACAACGTTGTGGAAAGGCAACTACGTCATTGAAGCATCTTTTGGGGAAAATAAAGAAGGAGAATGGAACGGGAAACCATTTACATACGCCTGGGAAGGCACAACAACATTTTTAATTGTCAACTAATTACATTCTAAGATATATTTATGAAAACCCTTAAAATAAGCATAACTGTATTTTGTTTATTCCTAATTTCTCTAGCAAAAGGCCAACAGCAAGAATACATTCTTCAAGGTATCGTTAAAACAGCTGAGGGAGAAAAAGTATCCAACGCGACCATAATTGTTGGTGACACTAAATCTGTTTCGGATCGAGATGGAAATTACCTGATTAAGCTTAAATCTAGTGATAACAATTTGGAGATTAGAGCAATTGGTTTTAAAACTTTTAATCAAAAAATTACTTTAACGAGCCCCCAAACTCATAAAGATTTAACGTTAGAATACCAAAATAATAGTATTGATGAAGTGGCTGTATTTGGTCGATATTATCAAAACTATAAGTTAGACAGCATTTCTGGCTCATTGCGATTGACAACTCCAATATTGGAATTGCCGCAAAATATTCAGGTGATATCATCGGATTTGATGGCTGATCAACAAGTTTTTGATATTGTTGATGGTGTAACTCGAAATATCAGTGGTGCTACACGTCAAGGGCATTGGGACAATCAATATGCGAATTTGCGTATGCGTGGTTCTAAAATTCCTGCTTTTAGAAATGGAATGAACATAGAGGCCTCTTGGGGACCAACAGCTGAAGACGCTTCTGTCATTGAACGTATAGAGTTTGTCAAAGGTCCAGCAGGTTTTATGCTGGCAAACGGTGAGCCTGGAGGATTTTATAATGTAGTCACTAAGAAACCTTCTGGTCATGATAAAGGTTCTGTAACCTTCAATATGGGAAGTTTTAACACGTACCGTGGGGCGGTAGATTTGGACGGTAAATTGTCATCCAATGGAAAAGTTCTGTATAGATTTAATGCTGCTGCACAGCAGAAAGATTTTCATACCAAATATAATTACAGCAAAAGAGTTTCTATAGCACCTGTAATCACATATGCTATCGATTCTGCTACAAATCTGACATTTGAATATACTTATCAAGGATCAACTTATCTTTCCAATGGTAATTATGTTTTTTCACCAAAAGGATATGCTGATCCCGATATTTCCAATGATTTCTTCTATGGGGATCCATCTTTTGAGCCAAGTCATATCAAAGATCATAGTGCTTATGTGTATCTGGATCACAAACTATCCGATAGATGGAAATTACATGGACAATTAGCTTATTTCAATTTTGAAATGATTGCAAATAGTACTTGGCTTAATTATATGAAAGCAAATGGCGATATGCCAAGATATTATAGTATTGCCGATGAAGCTGGAGAGAATAGATTTGGCCAGTTCTCCCTTACAGGAGAAGAATTTACAGGTAATGTAAGACATAGACTTTTAATAGGTGGAGATTTTGGCAATAAGAAGTTTTGGGGAGATTTCCGAACCTTATTAGATTCTATTCCAACACCGTTTCTGAATGTTTATGATCCAAAATATGGTATTGCAGGAGCTGTATTTCCTACAATTGATCGTTCTAAGAGTTTGAGAACAAGAGCAGGAGGTTCTAATTACGTAAGTTCTGTTCAGTATATGTCGTTTTATGCCCATGACGAGCTAGGTTTTTGGGATGACAAGTTTCGCTTATCTCTAGGTTTAAGATTTACGCAGGCTTCGACTACAGGTCGAACGCAAGGGGCGGATATTTCGGACAAAGTTTGGAGTCCAAGAGTCGGAATCAGCTATTCTATATTAAAATCATTTACCGCTTACTCTTTATTTGACCAATCATTTGTGCCTGTTTCTGGAACAGATTGGGAAGGCAATGCTTTTAAACCTATCCGAGGAAATAACTTAGAAGTAGGACTGAAAAAAGAATGGGCAAATGGAAAATGGGTTTCTTCAATTAGTGCTTATAATATTACAAGAGAAAACTCATTAGTAACTGACCCTGATCCAAACCATGTTGTCAACGGTCAAACTTTTCAAGCGCAATTAGGAGAAACAACATCCAAAGGTATTGAAGTCGATATTACGGGAGAGATTGCTAAAGGTTTGAACATTAATGCAAATTATGCTTTGACAGATTCTAAAATTTCAAAGGCATCGGATGCCTCTACTATTGGTAATATTACTCCGAATACAGCCAAGCATACCGCAAATACATGGGTGACATATAGACTTAGTGAAGGATTCTTTAAAGGTGCTGGAGTAATTGCTAGTGTTCAAACCATGTTTGACCGAGCGGTGGGAAGCACAAAAGAAGCTAATTTCAAGAATTATGTGCGTACGGATGGTGGGATTAGTTATCAACGCGGAAAATATAATCTTTCATTGGTTGTCAATAATTTATTAGACAATAGAAAACTACTTACTGCGGGGTCATTTAGTGCGGCGAGTGCAGCTATCAAAGCAAAAGGAGGAGTTGATTACTATTCCTACATCGTCGAAGCAAGAAGAAATATGCGAATTGGTATTATTTACAAGTTTTAATAAGATGTACAGCATATTATTTTCTATACAAATTTTGGCATGTTTTACTTTCTATGCATCTAGCAAGAAAGTGAAGCATGTCTCGAAGAACACTTGCTTAGAAAAAGTTAAAAATCACTCAAAAACAGCTAGGATTATAAGTTGTTTACTTTTGCTAATTACAGGTGTATTATTATTGAGTGATTTAGGATTAGGGTCATCTTTCTTCGCATTTTTCGCATTTCTCATGATAGCCTTTAGTTTACTGATACTCTTGTATCCCTTTGGTATTGTACAGTGGAAATATATACTCGTGGTTTTTGTGATTAGTTTAAGTGTAGAGTTATTTTTTAATTGATTATGCCCGCAAATAAGAAATATTTAAGTTCTCCTTTTCAACGTTTTCTGAAAATTACAGCTGGATTTATTGGAGGATATGTTGTTATGCTGTCTTTTCATGTATTCTTGACAACTTTTTTTAAAAAGGAATATATTATCATTACGGCAGCATTCTCCGGTTATATCTTGTGGGCGATATTATTGCTTTTGGCATTCCTTTGCAAAAGTGGATGGAAGATATGGGGGATCTATTTGCTATTAGCCCTTTTATTCGCTATTCCCTATTTACTAAATCGTTAAAAACCGATCTCCTATGAATATCAGAAATTATAATATATACTTTAACACACATACGATTAGCGGAATAATAATTTGTGTGTTGTTGTATGTAATCTTTTTTGCGGGTTCTTTTTCCTTCTTTAGGGATGAGATTTCGGCTTGGCAAAAGGGCACATCTTACACGGCTTACAAAATCGATGGTAAAAGTTATGATAAATTGCTTGATTCATTATCTCGTGAAATAAATCTTCAAGGAAGAGATATCGCCTTCTATTTATATCAAGGAGGAGCTCGTTCTTATGTGAATGTGAGTGCATCGGTGGATTCTGTGGTGAATAAGCAAAGCTTAGCAAAATCAAAGTCTGCAGAAAATAAAAAGGCAAAAGGTAGAAGAGGAGGAGGCGATACCAAATATTTCAACTATGACTTTGTGACTAAAGAGACTGGTGAGTACTCAAAAAGTTATGATTTAGCAGAATTTTTGTATCGTTTACACTTCTTAGCACAATTGAACGAAGTGCCTATTAGGGTAGGAATAGCTCCATTTGGATATCTTATTTCAGGAATTACAGCTTTCATCTTCTTGTTTGCTTTGATTACAGGGCTGCTATTGCATTGGGATAAGATTGTTTCTAATTTTTTTATTTTCCGACCTTTCAGCAAATGGAAAACTGTATGGACGGATATGCACACGGCATTAGGCGTGATTGGCTTTCCATTTCAATTTCTGTATGCGGTCACTGGAATTTTTCTAATTATCAATGCTGTATTGGCTCTTCCTTTTGGTAAGTTGTTGTACAATGGCGATACAGACAAAATGTACGAAGATCTCGGCTATTCACGAACACTTAAATATGAGTATACGTATTCACCTTTGCAGCATATACAACCTATAAGTGAATATATCGCTATGGCGAATCAAAAATGGCCTGATGCACATATTCATCGTTTGTTTATCAAAAATTATGGCGATGAAAATATGCATATACTAATGGAATTAGACCCTCGCTTTACGAAAAATTTTTCTGGATCGGGTATATTGAATGTGCGCGCAGTGGATGGGGTGGTTGTGCTCTCCAAATCGCCTGATAGTGACCAAACTTATATTGATACAATTAAAAGTCTAATCTATAGGCTGCATTATGGTGATTATGGAGGTTATCCACTTAAAATAGTTTATTTTCTCCTGGGAATAATGGGCTGTTTAGTGATTGCATCTGGTATTTTGATTTGGTTGGTGGCGCGTGACAAGAATAATGTGCTCCCGCGGAAGCGGAAATTTAATAGTTGGATGGCAAATTTCTTTATGGCAATTTGCTTGTCGATGTTTCCCGTGACAGCCTTTACATTCATCGTGGTCAAATGGTCTGGTCAAGCGGATCAAACATTTATATATCATGTTTTTTTCTGGAGTTGGCTTGGGTTAAGCTGGTTCTATACCTTACGTAAAAGTATTAAACGGACTAATCTTGAAACTCTGTTAATTGGTAGTATTTTGTCCCTTACTTTACCTGTTGTGAATGGCTTTGTTAGTAACAATTGGATTTGGAATACGGTCAATAGTCAATATATCGATATTATGATGGTTGATGCTCTCTGGATTTTGATTGGTGTAGTAGGTCTAATAGCTTATACGCGTAGTCGCGTGTTCTTTAGTCAAAAACCGATGTAAATAATTTTTTCTCTCATCTTTTAATTAAAATATTATGTGTCAATCTGTAAATCTTACAACCAAAGGAAACACCGCGATAAGTTACTGTAGTAAGTGCAAATTTCATTATGTGTGGCAGAAATCTTATGTGTTGACTTTTTCAGCAGTACAGTTTCAATTTTTCTTAGAAGAAATTAGAGCAAAAGTTGGAAATGAGGAGTTTTTGTCTTTTCCAGATGATGAAGAACGTATGTTTTTACCTACTCCTGCTCTTGAAATTCTCTTCACGTTTACAAAGGAAGAATGGTATAATTTCACGTCCGCACTAGAAGAAGCAAATTACATGCGTGAGGTATATCAGCTCCTTCATTAAAATATAAAGTCCTAGTCTTCAAGCTGCATTCTCTCTCAAAATTGGGAAGGCTAGGCACAAATTCAAAACTCCTTTTATTATTGTGATAGAGGGAGTTTTTTGGTGTTAAAACCAAGATATGACGGCCTCTATTTTTTCTTCAATTTCTGAATTATTGCGAGTAAAGCTTTGCGGTTTTTGACATCGTGGTAAAATTTGGGTAAACGCTCCAATAATGTAAAACCAGTTCTGTCTTTATGTTCTCTAAGATCCGCTGCAATATATTGTCCCAAATAATTTAAATGATCCGCGTTGAAGGCTATGAACACATCATTTTTAAAAGGATGTTGCAACCAAAGCTGTGCGCCAAAATAACTGTGCGCGGCTATATTCCAATTTCCATTTATTCCAAATACAGTAACCTCTGTTGGAATTTGCTTATTGAATCCACAAATTTCACAAAATAATATTGCCTTTTTCAACTCATAATCAACTTTAGCAATAGCTTTTTTACCACAAGTAGGGCATACGACCAAAACTTCTGTTTGAAAATCCGAAAGTCTTTTGTTTTGATCGTGAAAACGTGTCGACATATCTCACTATTTTATGCTAAATGTAGCTAACAAACCTTTATGATCCGTAGGCCAAACTCCTTTTGGCAACAAAAATTTATCTTCGCTATCTTTCTCTTGTTTCTGCGCGTATCGTACAGTGGATTCTGGACCTACTATTTTGATGTCTTCAAGTTTTAATTTTTTATTAGTTGATTTGAAGTAAATATAGTCGATACGGTCGCGGTCGTCGGCTTCTGGTGCCCATGCCAACTTACTAGTGGGTACATCTGGATTAAAGCTAGGATAGGTAAATCCAGGATGCGAGAGAGGATTCGGATATTGGATACGGAATGCGTCTTTATACCCTGCGGCATACAACATCACCGAACAATCCCATGGCACTACAGCGCCACGACGATCGTATAAATTCTTATTCGCTTCGATCCAATCCAAATGTGAAGGTTCATTAAAATCTCCTCCAATAATGATGCTGTGTTTTGTTGATTCTTTGGCTGCATCAGCGATTAAATCAGCTATAGCTTCATCGCGTTTGCTTTTTCGGTTAGCTGTTAAAATTTCTTGTGCACCGGTGATGGGATTATCCATCTTTTTCCAAGTTACCCCATCGTAGCCACGTGGAAGGTAACACGCATAGTTTGTATAATCCAAATGCACCGAGTAAAAAATGGCAGGGTGATTGTGAATATTGATTTTGGTTTTTAGAACCTGACCTTGTCGATTTTCTTTGTCGTAAAGGGTGTTTTGTTCAAGGATGGGATACTTAGAAATCGTGGCTACGTCAACCGTTGGTTCGTTCGATATGCCATTGTAAGTATGACCCTTTTCTTTTAAATCTTTTAGAAGCGTGCTGACAAAATCCACACCGCCCTTGTTGTTTACTTCACTTAGCAACACAACATCTGCGTCCTTGTCAATTATTTCGTTCACAATTGCATCATAGCCTTTTGGTACGGAGGTACCTTCGTGCCATATATTAAGCTGAAAAACCTTAAAAGATTTTTGCTGTGCAAAGCAGGTGAAATGTACAGCCCATAGAGTGAAAGTTAAAAGCAAGATTCTTGAAAACATATGACCCAAATAAGTTTTAATCCTTAATCGTAGATTAAAAATAGGAAACTTATTTAGGAATTAAGCGCAGAAATAAACTAAATTCCTGCAGAGTCGAACTGCAAATCGTACAGCTTTTTATAGTGGCCATCCATTGCCAACAATTCTTGGTGAGAACCGATTTCTTTAATTTCTCCTTTTTCCAGCACAATGATTTTATCAGCCTTTTGAATAGTAGAAAGTCTATGTGCAATAACAATAGCCGTTCTCCCTTCCATCAAATTGTCTATAGCAGATTGAATCATTAATTCAGTTTCTGTATCTATTGACGAAGTCGCCTCATCTAAAATCAAAATACGTGGATCGTGCACTAGTGCGCGTATAAAAGAAACCAATTGTGCTTGCCCAGCAGAAAGCGTTGCTCCGCGTTCTTGTACTTTGTAATCTAATCCTCCTGGCAAACGCATAATAAAATCATAAGCGCCTACACGTTTTGCTGCGTCTATAATTTCTTCATCGGTAATGTTTGGGTTTTGAAGCGTGATATTATTTTTAACTGTATCAGAGAACAAGAATACATCTTGCAAAACGGTAGAAATATTCTTGCGCAAGAATGTCAACTCATAATCGCGAATATCTACACCGTCCAATAATATTTGGCCTTTTTGGATTTCGTAAAAACGACTTAGAATATTAATGGTAGAAGATTTTCCTGCTCCTGTAGCTCCAACCAAAGCTAATGTTTCGCCGGGTTGTACTTTGAAGCTAACATCTTTCAATACCCATTTTTCCTCATTATAGGCGAACCAAACATTTTTGAATTCGATCTCGCCACGAATAAGCTCAGGTTTATATGTTCCTGTATTCGGTGTAAATTCATCGGTATCCAACACATCAAAAATACGTTCGGCTGACACCATACCCATTTGCAAAGTATTGAATTTGTCAATAAGCTCACGAATAGGTCGGAAAATCATATTGATATACATCAAAAAAGCCACTACCACCCCTGGGGAAATCACATCGGCTAAGACTTGTTTTGAACCATACCACACCAACAGACCAGTCGCGATGGCAATGATAATCTCCAATACAGGAAAGAAGATAGAAAAATACCAATTGGCACGAACATGGGCATTACGATGCTCTTTGTTGATCGCGTCAAATTTTTGCATTTCCTGTTCTTCACGTGCAAAATATTGAATTATGGCCATTCCCGAAATATGTTCCTGCAGAAAGGTATTCAGGTTAGATACCCAAAGGCGAACATCCTGAAAAGCTGATTTCATGGCTTCCTTAAAGATATACGTTGCCCATAACATTAAAGGCATTGGAACAAGAATAATCAATGTTAGTCGCCAATCGGTGTAAAACATGACACCTAAAATCACGACAAGTTGCAGAAGATCTCCGATAATCTGAATTAAACCCTCGGAGAAAATATTGGCTATAGTCTCTAAATCGGATATCGTTCGGGTGATTAAGCGTCCAATAGGAGTGTTGTCAAAATACTTTAGGCGTAAATTGGTAATATGCTCAAAAACTTGAATACGAATGTCACGGATTACAGATTGCCCTAATGTATTGGTCATCAGCGTGTGGAAGTAACGAACGACAGTCTGCGCAATCAGCAAGACCATCATGACGATCAGCATCGTGTTAAGTCCTTCATATTGACCATTCAAGATATAATTATCAAGAGTATATTCAATCAGCATGGGTAATGCTGGCGCGACTGCAGCCAGTAAGATGGTCAGCACCACAGAAATCCAAAAAATGGTTCTGTAAGGGCGCATATACTTGGCTAGACGACCCAATAATTTGCTGTCGTAGGCTTTACCTGATATTTTATCTTGTTTCAAAATTTACTTTTCTTGAATGTATGGATAAATTACTCGTGTTAAATATAGTCCATGAGCAGGAACTGATACCCCTGCTTTCGAACGATTTTTGCTTTCCAATACTTCCTGAATATACGAAATCGGTTTACCTTTTACGCCAATTTCCAATAAGGTACCCACTATTGCTCGAACCATATTGCGTAAGAACCGATCTGCCGTAATGTGAAAAACAAAGTGATCTCCATTTTGTTCCCAACGCGCTTCCTTGATGGTGCAAATGTTTGTAAACACTTGTGTATTGGATTTGCTAAAACATTCAAAATCTTTTGTTCCTAATAAAAATCTTGCCGCTTCATTCATTTTCTCTATATCTGGAATATCACGTAGCAACCAAGATTTATTGATCAAAAAAGGATTCTTCTTGCTATGAATGTGGTATTCATACGAGCGTTCGCTCGCATCAAAACGTGCATGGGAATCTTCGGCAACTTCAATAATGCGCTTAACGGAGATGTCAAAAGGCAATAATGCATTAATAGCTTGCAGTGCTCGGTAAGGATTATCCACTAAAATTGGATTCGCACTATCAAAATGCACATACAATTGTTTGGAATGTACACCGGTATCAGTACGTCCAGCTCCAATTGTTTCTATTTCTTCGCGCAAAAAAGTGTGTAATGCGTGGTTTAATATTTCTTGTACAGAAATAGCGTTGGGCTGAATTTGCCATCCATGGTAGGCTGTTCCGTCATAGGCAATCTCTAAAAAAAATCTTTTTATGTTATTCACACAACAAAGGTAAAAAAAATAGTACCACTGATGTGATAGAACAAAGTCATATTTCTGTGGTTTATACTATATTTGTAGTATTGTCATAAGATTTAAAAACAGATATGATTCAACGCATTCAAACGATTTGGTTGTTGTTAGCAACAGTAGTGATTTTAGGATTATTTATGTTCCCTTACCTAAACTATACGGATTTAGTGGGATTAGGGAAAAAGTTATTTGTGACTGGCGAATATTCTGCCGTAAATAATGAATCGGTAAAACAAAGTAGTTTTATTTTACAAACAATTGCGACCATAGTAGTTGCTTTAGTGCCATTGATTACTATTTTTCAATTCAAAAATAGAAAGCTTCAGATTAAATTAATCTATGTATCTATTGCTTTAATTGCACTTTTAGGGGTTTGGATGTACTTCTCGTCCGTTGCTACTTTGGATTTAATATCTCAAAGTTTCGGTGCGAATAATATAGGTGTAGGATTTTTCTTGTTGCCCGTTTCGATCATCTTTTTAGCTATGGCTATTGGTGGTATTCGCAAGGATGAAAAATTAATCAAGTCTGCAGATAGATTACGTTAATTTCAGATGAAAAGAGTCTTTTTATCATTTTTATTTGTGGTGCTGGCTTGTGATGTTGTCTTTTCTCAGGAGAAGCCAGAAAGAAATTCTGTAGATATCAACGAAATAGAGGTTTGGACAAAGAATGTACAGCTTTCGACTAAAGGTGATACAGCAACAGTGGAGCTGTATCTTCAATCTTACTTGAAGAACCCTCGTGAATTCAAACTAAATACTTTTTCTACTGGTTTGGTAAATGGAAGTGAGAAGCCTCTTTGGTATCATTCCATGCAAATGGGAAAAGTGCGAGTACATATTGATGATCGTCAGAACTACTTGCATTATCTGCTTACTCGAAATGAACCTGTTGTGCTAACCATAAAAACAGGAGGCTGGAAGAAGCAATGGGGAAAACCGAAGCAATTAAAATTGGCGATTGAAGATTTCGAAGAACAAGGAAAAATTTTAGAATATACAATCGATTTATAACAAAAATGCCTCGAGATTATCGAGGCATTTTTGTTTTATCTTGAATAACGGAATTGCTGTTTGTCCATCAATGCCATTTGATCTTTCATCATTTTGATTTGATCCGCTAGCAATTTGTTTTTGTCCGCACGTTTAGCTTCTTGTAAGTATTTCTCAGCTTCACGTTTATTTCGTTTTGCCATCATTACACCTGCTAAGCTCAATTTGGCTAAAGCTACATTATGATCCATATGAAGTCCTAACGAAAGTGCTTTCTTAAAGAATTTCTCCGATTGCAAAGGTGCCCGTTGAGATTCCAAAAGACCTAATAGCAAATGATAATATCCATGTTGAGCAGGAATAAGTTGTTTCTCGTAATTGGTGATTTTGCCTAACCATTTCTCCGCATTAGCAACATCTTGCTTGCGGAAAAACCATTGTGCAAGAAGCATATATTCGTGAAAGAAAACTGTCACCCATGCTAAAATAGTAACCAAAATACCTAAAATACCCCAGCCCCAAAATCCAAACCAAAATAATACTACTGTACCTACTAGAAGTAAACAGCTAATAATAATACGCACTAAATTTGACATCTCTTCTTGTTGTAGTTTCTAAAACGCAAATATCCATTAATTTAAGTAGTTATCCAAACTTGTTGTTATGTTTAGGTGCGAAAAAATGTACTTTTGTTGTATGGAAAAATTGTACGACGAAAGTTGGGCTCCCATTTTAAAGCCTTTAATGCAACAGGATTATATGAAGAAATTATCTGCCTTTGTACAGCAGGAAAGACAACAATATGAGATTTATCCACCTAAAGATTTGGTCTTTAATGCCTTTCGACTTACACCGTTGCAGGATGTGAAAGTTGTGATTTTAGGTCAAGATCCGTATCATAATGTGGGTCAGGCTCATGGGCTTTCGTTCTCGGTTCCATCAGGAATAGCTTTTCCTCCTTCCTTGAAAAATATTTTTGCAGAACTAACAGCTGATATAGATGGCTTTCAGATTCCAAATTCTGGAGATTTAACCAAGTGGGCTAAGCAAGGTGTATTATTGCTCAATGCTACGCTGACCGTGCGTGCTCACCAAGCTGCTTCTCATCAAAAGCAAGGTTGGGAAACTTTTACAGATCAGGTAATTGAAAAAATTTCTTTCGAATTGGAAAATGTCGTTTTCTTGCTGTGGGGATCGTATGCACAGAAGAAATCGGCTCTTGTCGATAACAAAAAACATTTAATCCTAAAAGCAGTGCATCCTTCACCCTTGTCGGTATATCGTGGTTTCTTTGGTTCAAAACATTTTTCTCAGGCGAATGCTTATTTATCTGCAAATTGTAGGCAACCAATAGATTGGAAATTGTAAGGCAATATACAACGCCAATTCGAGTGAATGAACTATAGTCCTAAAAATCTAGAATTTTAATGCTTGGATTTCTTCCTGTAGGTAGAATTGACGGAAAAGTTTTATGCGTAACGCTCTTTTATATTTTCGAAATCGTATTTATCATTTTCCAATCTTTCGATGTGGTTGATACGGATCTTTCTGCCGTTTTGTTCGATATGCGTTACTAATAGATGGCTGTCGTAAGTAATCTTGTAAGGATATTGTAAGTCTACAATTTCAGTCGCTTCTCCACGAACGACATATTCTAATTTTCCAGCGGAGGTAAAACGCTTTACAATAAATTCGTTTATGATTTCGGTTGGCGTAACCGTAAACCAAGCTCCATCACCGACACCACCCAAATACATAGCATCTTTCGGAAGGGTAATAGGCTTTGATCTATAACTCATTCCGCCAATTATCAAATCATTAGGAAACAAAGCCGATTTCCGATGGGAAATATTGTCTCCTAATTGTTTTACCAAAAACCAAAAGGACTGAAATCTATTCATCTTAAAACTCTTAATGCCTTCATCAGGAGTGTAAGAATAAATGATTCGATCTTCAACTGCGTTTATCAAGTTACTAACGGGGCTACTTTTAATGGTCTCAGGAAGATTTAGATAATGCCAAAAATGATATTTAGGCGAAGATTTCATGAGCATTCGTGTAATAAAACGCGAACAATTGTTATTGTTTTTAGCTACTGCTCCATAAGGATAGGTGCCTTGCAACACACATTCATCACCGTAAGCTTTGGCTTTTTCGAAATTTATGCCTTTTACGATAGAATAAAACAATTTGCCATCACCGTACATTGCTGGTTTTAGCTCTTCGAAATGACAAATTATTTCTTCAATATTAGTGATGTTATTATCTTGAATATGAGCAGTCAATGCAATCTCCAATAATGGGTCCGAAAATTTGGAACGAGCTCTTCCATAGCCTCTAGGAGCAATATAACGACCAAAATCGTAAAATAGCATTTCTCCGTTTTGAGAATTTATAATGACGATACCGGTGTGTCCTACTTTGAAATTTAGATTCTTGACCAAGCCTATCTTTTTGAAAAACATCATCCATTTTTCATCGCCGCGAATGGTAGCATCTGGCCACGTCAAGATAATTGCAAAGTCTCGATAATCAGTATTCATCTAATATTCTAACGGTACTATTGGTTCTTTTTTCGAAGTGGACATAATCATCATCGTTTGGAAAGTCTTTACAAAAGGAATTTTTGAAATCTTCTCCATGATTACTGCCTCATACGCTTTGATATCTTTAACGTATACTTTGAGAATAAAGTCACAATTACCAGTCACATGGTGACACTCTGTTACTTCTGGAATCGCTTTTACAGCCTCCACGAATTCTGGAATCGCGTTATGCGTATGGAAGTCCAATGAAATCTGGATGAAGGATTTTATTCCTAAACCTAATTTTTCCTCATCCACAAAAGCATGGTAACTTTTGATAAAACCTGAGTTTTCTAACTTGCGCACACGCTCCAATGTAGGGGCGGGTGAAAGACCGATGTTTGTAGCAAGCTGCAAATTCGTGATACGTCCATTTTCTTGTAATAGGCGCAATATCTTTAAGTCAAGTTTGTCAAGTTGGTAGGACATGGTATATCTTTCTTCGAAATGTAAATATAAAAAATAAAGTACAATAATATATCTTTTTGGGCAACAATAATAACTGTATAATCCGCTGTTTGAAAAATTTTGTTAGGAAAGAGAAGTTTATCTTTTCTTATAGAGAGGAAGAAACCACAAATCTACAATGCTATTGAAAATAAATCTAAACGCCTTTATTATAGTTAAAATTTATTTATAAATCATTTATGTATAGTTTTTGTTGATAGTTAATCATTTTTTTGTCAAAAAAAAGGGGGAAAATCGTCTTGAACACAGAAAGAAGTGACTTTTGTCATAAAATTGCTCAAATTATGCCTTTAGGATGGCAAAAGATACTATATTATTGGTATTTATATCGTAACTTTGTAGTCCCAAAAAGGTCAGCTATAATGGTTTGACTTGTAAAAAGGGAAGCATTAAATATGAGTACCAAAGACGACGAATTACTGAAAGAGCTGGAGCAAGAAGAATATAAATACGGTTTTACGACTGATATTGAGATGGATATTGCTCCCAAAGGATTGAACGAAGACACAATTCGCCTAATATCTGCTAAAAAAAATGAGCCAGAATGGTTGTTGGAATGGAGATTAAAAGCTTTCCGTCACTTCCTTTCTATGGATATGCCGAAATGGCAAAACTTTGATAATCCTGAAGTGGATTTTCAAGATTTATCATACTATGCTGCACCAAAACCTAAAAAGCAATTGGAAAGCATGGATGAAGTAGATCCAGAATTATTGGCAACATTTGAGAAGTTGGGTATTCCATTAGATGAACAAAAAATCTTAGCTGGAGTAGTAGCGGTGGATGCGGTGTTTGACTCAGTGTCTGTAAAAACTACTTTCCGTGAGAAATTAAAAGAGAAAGGTGTTATTTTCTGTTCATTCGGTGAGGCAGTACAAGAGCATCCTGAATTGGTAAGAGAATATTTAGGTTCTGTGGTTCCGCAAACGGATAATATCTATGCGGCATTGAACTCTGCAGTGTTCTCGGATGGTTCATTCGTATATATTCCAAAAGGCGTACACTGTCCTATGGAATTGTCTACATACTTCCGTATCAATGCACAAAATACAGGTCAGTTTGAACGTACATTGATTATCGCAGACGAAGGTTCTTACGTTTCTTACTTAGAGGGATGTACAGCGCCTATGCGTGATGAAAATCAATTGCATGCTGCGGTTGTAGAATTAGTGGCACAAAAAGATGCTGAAATCAAATATTCTACTGTTCAAAACTGGTATCCTGGAGACAAAGATGGTAAAGGTGGTATCTACAACTTCGTAACGAAACGTGGTATCTGTAAAGGTGATAACTCTAAAATCTCTTGGACACAGGTAGAAACTGGTTCAGCGATTACTTGGAAATATCCTGGTGTGATCTTGAAAGGTGACAACTCTGTTGGGGAGTTCTATTCTGTAGCAATGACGCGTAACAAACAGTTGGCGGATACTGGTACGAAAATGGTGCATCTAGGTAAAAACACAAAATCTAAGATTGTTTCCAAAGGTATTTCTGCTGGAAATAGTCACAATAGTTACAGAGGTTTAGTGAAAATTGGCCCTAATGCGGACAACTCACGTAACTTCACACAATGTGACTCTTTACTAATTGGTGACCGTTGTGGAGCTCACACATTCCCATATATAGAGAACAAAAATAAAACAGCAAAATTAGAGCACGAAGCTACTACGTCGAAAATCGGTGAAGATCAAGTATTTTACTTGAATCAACGTGGTATCGATTCAGAAAAAGCTGTAGGGTTAATCGTTAATGGTTACGCGAAAGAGGTGCTTAACCAATTGCCAATGGAATTCGCTGTTGAAGCTCAAAAATTATTGGCAATCTCGTTAGAAGGATCAGTAGGATAGGAGAATTTGAAAATTAGATAATTTGAAAATGTGAGCAGGATAGAATCTCAATACTCACATCTCAATACTCAATACTAAAAAAGAAATGTTATCAATAAAGAATTTGCAAGCGTCTGTTGAAGACAAACAAATATTAAAAGGATTAAACTTAGAGGTTAAAGCGGGTGAAGTGCACGCGATTATGGGACCTAATGGTGCGGGTAAAAGTACCTTAGGTAACGTGTTAGCAGGTCGTGATTCTTACGAAGTGACTGGTGGTGAAGTGACATTGGATGGTGTAGATTTATTGGATTTATCTCCAGAAGATCGTGCACGTGAAGGTTTGTTTTTAGCTTTCCAATACCCAGTAGAAATTCCAGGTGTGTCAAACATCAATTTCTTGAAAACTGCAGTAGGTGATATCCGTGAATATAAAGGTCTTCCTCCATTAGAAGCAAAAGAATTCTTAGCCATGGTAAAAGAGAAACAAAAATTAGTAGAATTCTCTGCTAATTTGGCTAATCGTTCATTAAACGAAGGTTTCTCCGGTGGTGAGAAAAAACGTAACGAAATCTTCCAATTGGCGATGTTGAATCCGAAGTTAGCTATTTTGGATGAGACTGACTCTGGTTTGGATATCGATGCATTGCGTATCGTAGCAAATGGTGTGAACCAATTGCGTTCGAAAGATAATGCTTTTGTAGTAATCACCCACTACCAACGTTTATTGGATTATATCGTTCCTGACTTCGTACACGTATTGCACAATGGTCGTATTGTAAAAACAGGACCAAAAGAATTGGCGCTTGAGTTAGAAGAAAAAGGATACGATTGGTTGAAAGACTTAGATACGCAAAATGCCTAATCTAATCGGTCTTCGATAAAATAATAAGGTCATGAGCGGATTGATAACAAATAACATGAGTACAACAGTAGTAAACTCTTTATTGGAACAGTTAACTTCTACTTTTCAAGAATTAGAAGCTACGAACGAACCTGCTTCATTAAAAGCTATTCGTCAAGAAGCTTTCGTAAAATTTGAAAAAGAAGGTTTTCCAACTGTTAAGAATGAGGAATGGAAATATACAAACATTCATTCTTTAGTCAACAAAACATATTTGTTGAATGAAGATGTGGATGTGGCTAATTTGGATTTAAGCAAAGCGGATATTCCAGAATTGGATGCACACCGTATCGTATTGATTAACGGTCAATATGTATTGGCTTTTTCTTCTTTAGAAGATGAAGTTGGTGTTACAGTAAAACCAATCGAGGAAGCTGTAGAAGAAGCTAATTTCCAAAAACACTTCGCACAATACGCGGATAAAACTGATAATGCTTTGGTCGCATTGAATACGGGTTTATACACTTCGGGTATTTATTTATCAGTTGGTAAAAATAAAGTAGTTTCTAAACCATTGCATATCATTCACGTAGCGACTGGTGGTGAAGAATTTTTCTCCCAAACAAGAAACTTATTCGTCGTAGAAGCTAACGCGGAAGTTGAAATCGTTGAATCTTTTATCACTTTAGAAAATACAGCGAAAAACTTACACAATAAAGTAACAGAGATTGTAGTAGATGAGAATGCGAAAGTTCAACACTATTATCTTCAAGTAGCGGATTCGGTAAGTAATTACATCAACCATACAGAAGTATATCAAACGAAATACAGCTTGTACAATAATTACAACTGTAATTTCCCTGGTGCTACCTTTATACGTAATAATATCAATGTGCGTTTGGATGCAGAGAATGTAGAATCACATTTGTACGGTATCAATTTGTTAGCAGATAAACAATTGGTAGATAACCATACCATTGTAGACCATTTGAAACCTCACTGTGAATCTTATGAATGGTACAAAAACATTCCTCAAGATGAATCAACTGCAGTATTCAATGGTAAAATTTTCGTTCGTTTGGATGCGCAAAAAACAAATGCTTTCCAACAAAACAACAATATGTTGATTGGCGACAAGTCTACAGTGTACACTAAGCCACAGTTGGAAATCTTTGCGGATGATGTGAAATGTTCTCACGGTTGTACAATGGGACAATTCGATGATGATGCTTTGTTCTACTTAAGAGCAAGAGGTATCGGCGAAGAATCTGCACGTATTTTACTGGTACACGCTTTTGCTTTTGATGTGACTTCACGTTTCTCTAATGAAGCCATAAGAAATTATGTGGAAGATTTAGTAGCAAAAGGACTAGAAAGAAAATAATTAGTAGTGTAGTTTTATATTTTTAAAAACCGTCTAGGAAGCGATTCTTAGACGGTTTTTTTTGCCTTTAACTGCCAGACATATCTAGTCTAATAGGCAATGAGTAGGCTACACGAACTGAAACACCTCTCATATAGCCTGGTGTCCATTTTTTAGCTTTTTTCAACACTTTAATGGCGGCTTCTCCTGTACCAAATCCCAAATCCTCGTCCACCTTCATTTCTACCATATTTCCAACGGTATCCACCACAAATGAAACTCTTACTGTTCCTTTTACTTTATTTTGTATTGCTTCTCGCGGGTAACTATAATTGGATGCTATAAATTTTCTTATCGCAATTATATCCCCAGGGTAGGCTGGCTGAATCATAAAGTTTTTTTGATCATAAGCGTATTCTTTATTTGTAGAATCTTTAGTAATTCCAGAAATAAGTTTTCCGTTGTCGTAGCTTTCTTCAAAGGTATATTTTCCATCCATGAATGAGCCTGTCCAATTTCCGATACGCTGGTGCTCTTTGTAATTTCCTTTTTCAACTGTCGAATTTCGATATTCTATTTCGGCATACCCATTACCATTAAATAGATGTCTATTTCCTAATGAATCATGGTACACTAAAATTAAGGTGTCTGTTACTTTAGTCGAGTTTTTCTCAATGGTATAAGGATATTTATAGGCAATCTTAAGTTTTCCGTTTGGGTGGTAATAATAAGCCGTATCAATTAAGACCCCATCATTGCTATAAAGCTCTTTATATTTTATTTTACCATTTTCATAAGCCTCAAGCTTTTCTCCTATAAATTTCTTCTCCTTAAAGCTGGGGAATGTGCCTAGAAGTTTAGTTTTATTAGGTTGAATATACTTCTCTATGACGCGTACTTGCGTGTTTTCCAATAATGAAAGCTCTCTATAATAGGAGGCTTCTTCTATATTTTTAGTCTCTTTACCCTCTTTAGTATATAAGGTAGTAAATGATAATTGTCCATATGAAAGATAATTTAACATTAGAATTAGTGTAGTAAGAAATATTCTTTTCATACTAAGAGTTATTTTTTAGTTCATTTTATGTAAATATAATGTTTTGAAGTTAAATTTTACGTTTTCTAATTTCTTATCTCAGGCAAGAAAAGACTAATTATTCAACGGCTAATGATCTATTAAACTCTTCTGTATTATATTTGGAAAAATATAATCTATTATGCCTAAAGAATCTTGGTTCAAAACATATATATACATCTGGATAGGGCAATTTGTCTCCTTATTAACGAGCTCGGCAGTAAATTTTGCAGTAATCATATATTTGAGTTTACATTATAAATCGGCGGAAGTATTGGCGTTTGCTGGTATTGCTGGCTTATTACCACAAGCAATTATAGGACCATTCGCGGGAGTATATATTGATCGTTGGGATCGAAAAAAGGTTATGATTTACGCAGATGCTTTTATTGCATTGTGTACTTTCATGATGTCATTTGCCTTTGTAGAAGGGGAGGCGAATTTAGCTTTTGTATATGCACTGCTTGTTTGTCGTTCGTTAGGGCAAGCTTTTCATACGCCAGCCATGCAGGCAATTGCTCCTTTGATTGTTCCTGAAGAAAAGTTATTAAAAGTTTCGGGCATTAATCAGATGTTGCAATCTGTCAGTATGATAGCTGGTCCTGCTGTAGGTACTTTAGCTATTACGTATATGCCCATTTCTAAAGTGTTGTATTTAGATGTTATAGGTGCCATGCTAGCTATAGTTTCTTTGATGTTTGTGGTTATTCCAAAATTAAATGCGCAACCAACTGCAGAAAATAATATTTCTACTGTATTAATGGATCTTAAATTAGGTTTTGGGGAGATCCATAAGAATAAGGGGCTGTATCTCCTTTTCGTTTATGCTATGCTTACAACATTTTTTGTGATGCCTGTTGCCATTATGTATCCATTATTGACAATTGAACATTTTGCAGGGGGCAAATGGGAGATGAGCATCATCGAAGTAATGTGGGGTGCTGGTATGTTAGTTGGTGGTGGAATATTGAGCGCATGGAAAGGTTCTGTGTCAAAAGTAATCTTGGTCAATGCCATGCATATCTTCTTAGGGGTAACTTTTGTTTTTTCAGGATGGATAAGTGGTGATTTGTTTTGGGTATTTGTGGCTATTACGACACTGGGTGGAATTGGAATGTCTTTCTTTAATGCCTCATTTATGACGATTATTCAAGAAGAAATCAAACCTGAATTTTTAGGTCGTGTTTTCTCCATGTATTTTAGCTTTGCTATTATTCCAAGTGTTATTGGTTTGCTTTTTACAGGTTGGATAGCAGACGAAATCGGTGTGGTCAATGCTTTTATCATTGGTGGTTCAGCCATGTGTTTTGTTGGATTATTATCCTTTGTTACACCTGCGGTAATGAATTTAGGGAAGAACAGAAAAATAGAATTATCATCAGAGGAAGAGAAATAAAAAAAGCTTCTCAAATTTGAGAAGCTTTTTAGAGCGAAAGACGAGATTCGAACTCGCGACCCCAACCTTGGCAAGGTTGTGCTCTACCAACTGAGCTACTTTCGCTTGGTTTTGTGATACAAAAATAAGGCTTTTTTAGGTTTTGTCAAGTCCTAATTTTAAAAATTATATCAAAAAACTCTAATTCACTTAATTTTTAGCGACTTAAATTTTTATAGCATCCACACAATTAATACCGTCAATAGCTGCAGAAACGATACCACCAGCATATCCAGCACCTTCAGCACACGGGTATAAACCTTTGATTTGTGGATGTTGCAAGGAGTCCTTATCACGTGGAATACGAACTGGAGATGATGTGCGTGATTCTACTCCAACTAAAATAGCTTCATTCGTATAATAACCCTTCATTTTCTTTCCAAAAATAGGCAATGCACCACGTAGCGCTTGATGTACAAAGTTTGGCAATACTTCCTTTAAATCTACAGATCTCGTTCCTGGCTTGTAAGAGTTTTCCGGCAAATTTCTAGAAACACGGTTCTCTACAAAATCCACCATACGTTGTGCAGGAGCGACTAAATTGCCACCTCCAAGCTGAAATGCTTGCTGTTCAATTTTACGTTGGAATTCTAATAAGGCAAAAGGATCCGTTGCGGCATTGGGTACATCTTCCAGATTGATCTGAATTACGGTTCCAGAATTGGCGTGCGGGTTATTTCTCTTGGAAGGAGACCAACCATTTACTACGATTTCATCATGATCTGTGGCACATGGAGCAATAATACCTCCAGGACACATACAGAAAGAGAATACACCCCGATCATTTACTTGCTCTACCAGGCTATAATAAGCTGGCGGTAAGTTTTCATGACGTGTACTGCAGTGATATTGAGCTTGGTCGATAATTTCCTGTGGATGTTCGATACGTACACCTAATGCAAATGGTTTGGCTTCTAATAACCAATTTTTATGACGGAATAATTCAAAGATGTCTCTTGCGGAGTGTCCTGTTGCTAGGATTACATGATCAGCCTCGAAGGATTTACCATCAGCAGTCATTACGGATTTCACTTGACCAAATTGTTCGATAATATCGATTACTTTGGTGCCGAAATGGACCTCACCACCCATTTCCAAGATACGATTACGCATTCCTTCGATTATGTGCGGTAATTTGTTTGTGCCGATATGCGGTCTTGCATCGATGAGAATATCTTCATCCGCTCCATTCTCTACAAAAATGGATAAGACTTTTTGTACATCTCCACGTTTATTGGAACGAGTATATAGTTTTCCATCCGAGTAAGTTCCTGCGCCACCTTCACCATAACAATAGTTCGATTCAGGGTTTACGATACCTTCTCGGTTTATTTTTGCTAAGTCTCGACGACGATCACGCACAG
The DNA here is from genome assembly GCF_011043515.1 of Sphingobacterium sp. SGL-16. Lineage (NCBI taxonomy): Bacteria > Pseudomonadati > Bacteroidota > Sphingobacteriia > Sphingobacteriales > Sphingobacteriaceae > Sphingobacterium > Sphingobacterium sp. SGL-16. The sequence continues at coordinate 22,472 of NZ_JAAKGQ010000029.1, forward strand.
CCTTACCGCGTTCTAAGACGATAGGTTTAAGACCTCGTTCCAGACAGCGATAAGCTGCAAATAATCCTGCTGGTCCAGCGCCAATGATAATAACAGATTTAGCGTCTTTTACGGACTTCAATTCTGAGGTAAAAGTTTCCACTTGTGGCTCTTCGTCGATATAAAATACTACACGTATTCTGTAAACTACCTGTCTGCTACGCGCATCAATAGAGCGTTTTCGGACATAGATTCCTTTGACTTTGTTTCGCGAAATTTTGAGTTTGTGAACGCCTTGTTGGATGATATAGTCCTCATTGTAGATATGGTCAGGACCAATGGCCAATTCGATTTCTTGTTGCATAAATTATTTCATTGGGTATTTATCCCAAAACTGTTGCAAAGTTACAAAATTTTAGGCACAGGCTTTGTTTTTACACGATTTTGGTATTGCCTTTGAAAGGGATATTCATAATATTTAAAAAGTAATTTGTATTTTTAGTGAAACAGATTTGAATTTATTACACATGAAAAGATTATTATTTGTCTTAGTTGGTTTATTTACAGCACTTTCATTTAGCTCTTGTGGTTACAATACTATGGTTTCTAAGGATGAAAATGTAAAAGGTAAATGGGCTCAGGTAGAAAACGCATACCAAAGACGTGCTGATTTAATCCCGAATTTAGTATCTACAGTAAAAGGCGCTGCGCAACATGAACAGGGAACATTGACTGCTGTAGTGGAAGCGCGTGCTAAAGCGACTTCTGTGACGGTAAATCCTGACGACTTGTCAGAAGAAGCAATTGCTAAATTCCAACAATCTCAAGATGCGCTTTCTCAGTCTATCGGACGTTTGTTAGTTAGTGTAGAAGCTTATCCAGATTTGAAAGCAAATTCTAATTTCCAAGAATTACAAGCGCAGTTAGAAGGTACAGAAAACCGTATTTCGGTAGAGCGTAGAGCATACAACGAAGCTGTTCAGGATTATAATACTACAGTTCGTAGCTTCCCGAATAACATTATGGCGGGAATTTTTGGATTCAAAGCTAAAGGAACTTTCCAGGCAGCAGCTGGTTCAGATAAAGCACCTGAAGTTTCTTTCTAGAATATTCTATCCTTAATACATAACACATAAAGATGAATATAGCAGCAGCTTCGGTGACTGTATTCATCTTTTTTAATTTATAAGCTAAGATGGCTATTTTAAATGAAGAAGAGCAAGAGCGTGTAGTGCACGCTGTAAGTGTCGCCGAAAACATGACCTCTGGTGAAATTCGTGTCGTGGTGGAAAATGTAGTAGGGGAAGGTATTGAAGCTTTTGATAAAGCAAAAAAATATTTTGAAGAGCTCGAAATGCACAAGACTAAACTTCGCAATGGCGTATTGCTTTATCTGGCTGTCGCGGATCATCAGTTTGCCATAATCGGTGATGCAGGAATTAACTCAGTTGTGCCGGAAAATTTTTGGGAGACTACTAAAGAGAAGATGCTTGCTTATTTTAGACAGGGAAACTATGCTTCGGGACTAGTCGTTGGGATACATGATGCAGGAGAACAACTTCATCATTATTTCCCCCGTCAAGAAGATGACATTAACGAATTACCTAATGAAATACACTTTGGTAACTAATATTTAGATATGCTTACAATTTCGAAAATAAAGTTCTATTACCATTTAATCCTAGCATTAGTGTTAAGCGTTTGTATTTTGGGAAGTGTACAAGCGCAGGATTTGCCCGAAGTATCACGAACTATTGTTACAGATTATACCAATTCTTTGTCTCCGACAGAAAAGGATGCTTTGGAGCGTAAGTTAGTAGCTTTTAATGATACGACGTCTACGCAAATAGCCGTGGTATTAGTGAATAGCACTGATGGGTATGACGTTGCAGATTATGCTGTTCGATTAGCTCAAAAATGGGGCGTGGGACAAGCGAAATATAATAACGGCGTAATGTTACTGGCTGCTATTGGCGATCGTGCCGTAACCATTCAGACAGGATATGGTGTAGAAGGAGCTTTGCCTGATGCTATTGCGTATCGTATTATCGAAAACGACATTAAACCAGCCTTCCGCTCAGGAAATTATTTTAAAGGATTGGATAATGCGACGAATTCTATTATTTCTTATACCAAAGGAGAATACAAAGAGAAAACAAGAAAGGATTCTGCATCTAATGAAGGTGGAGGAATTAGCGGTATAATGGTTATCATTATTATCGTTATCATTTTTGCTTTAATATCCAAAGGAGGTGGCGGTAATAATCGTGGAGGCAAGATGATTGATGGAAAGGGTTCTAATGATTTATTCTGGTGGATGCTACTAAATGGTATGGGCGGTGGCTCTAAAAGAAGTAGTGGTGGTGGATTTGGTGGCTTCGGCGGAGGTTTTGGCGGCGGAAGCTCGGGCGGTGGCTTTGGTGGTTTCGGAGGAGGAGGCTTTGGCGGTGGTGGCGCTAGCGGTCGGTGGTAGTGTAAAAGTTAACAGTTGTTAAAATTGTTGATACACTAATTTAATCTTTATTTTAAAAGTATATATTTGGTTATTAAACAGATTTTTAGAACGTATTCTAATTAAAAAATGAAAAATATTTTATTCGCATTTCTTGCTGGTATTCCAGCATTCGCATTTGCTCAGGAAGATTATACCCTAAAAGGAAAGATAGGAACACATAATGCACCTGCTAAAGTTTATCTACAATATGTAGATGGTTCTGCTAGAAAATTAGATTCTGCAGAAGTAAAAAATGGACAATTCACGCTTAATGGGTCTGTAGCTTCTCCCGTAGAAGCTTACGTAATTCTTTCTCCTGAAGGAAAGAGTCTTAGAGAATTAAGATCTCCGGATTATGGAACCGTTTACCTTTCGAAAGGTGTTATTAATCTTGAAGGTGAGACTATCAAAACTGCAAAGTTATCGGGAAATTCTGTTAATGAGGAATATGTAAAATTTAAAGCCTTAAAGCAAGAAACTGAAAAAGCAATTGCAGCGGTTAATAAAGAATTCGAACAAGCGACTGAAGAGCAGAAAAAAGACGAAAACTTTGTAAATGGTTTGCGTGATAAAATAATGCCTTTATATGACAAAATGGAAGAGATTGAAAAGGATTATGTAAAAAGCTCTAAAAGTTATATCGCTCTAAACATAATTGATCAAGGTTTAAGTGCTGAAAATGTTATAGAATATGAGGGGTACTTAAAAGGTTTTCCAGCTGATTTGCAAAATAGTCCGAAAGGTAAAGCAATTGCAGAGAAAATTAACAACCTTCGTAGTGTAGCAATTGGTGCAGTAGCTCCTGATTTTACCTTGCCAAATCCAGATGGTAAAGAGATTGCTTTATCGTCGTTGAGAGGTCAATATGTTTTGTTAGATTTTTGGGCTTCATGGTGTGGTCCTTGTCGTCAGGAAAATCCACATGTTGTAGCTGCTTACAACAAATTCAAAGATAAAGGTTTTACTATTCTAGGTGTATCATTAGACAATCCTGGTAAAAAAGAGGCTTGGGTTAAAGCTATTGAAGATGACCAATTAGGGCAATGGGCACACGTCTCGGATTTAAAAGGATGGCAGTCAGATGTAGTAAAATTATATTCTGTGCGCGGTATTCCTCAAAACTTCTTATTGGATAAAGATGGTAAAATTGTAGCCTCTAATTTGAGAGGACAAGCCTTAGAAGATAAATTAGCTGAGATTTTAAATTAGTTTTCAGAAAATAATACTAGACAAACAAAGCCTTTAGAAAAATCTAAAGGCTTTGTTGCTTTTATATCTTAGCTATAGCTTGTTCCCAATCGGCTATAATGTCATCAATATGTTCAATACCTACCGAAATACGTAACATGCCTCGTGTAATTCCCGAAACCTTCTTTTGCGTCGAAGAATGATGCGAACCCCACATGCTTGCAGGATGCACAACTAATGATTCTACTCCTCCCAAGCTGGCTGCATTAGCAAAGAGTTGTAAATGACTCAAGATGGTCTGCGCATTTTTATATTCGTCAGCTTCGTCTTTCCCAGCAACCTCAATACACAGCATTCCTGTGTGGCCTTTTAGTTGTTTCTTCGCCAATTCGTGTTGGGGGTGCGAAGGCAAGCCTGTGTAGGAAACCTTTTTTATTGCAGGATTTTCTTCAAGCCATTGGGCCAAAGCCAAAGCATTAGAATTTATCTGATTGACGCGAAGTGACAAGGTTTTCAAACCTCTCAATAATAGCCAGGAATCAAAAGGACTCAAACTTGCGCCTAAAGTGATGGAGCGTCTCCATACTTTTTGAATGTATTCTTTGCTTCCGCAAATAACTCCCGCTGTCAAATCCGAATGTCCACCCAAATATTTAGTCGCACTGTGCAGTATTACGTCTATGCCAAACTCTGCTGGCACTTGATTGATGGGAGAGGCAAAGGTATTATCTACCATCGTTAAGATTCCCTTTTCTTTACCCAACTGACCAACAAATTCTAAATCTGTAATATCTAAGTTTGGATTAGAAGGTGTCTCAATATAAATAAGCTTGGTGTTCGGCTGGATAGCCTCCGCAAAAGCTTGATTGTTTGTTTGATCCACATGTGTTACCGTTATACCATATTCCGAAAGAAACTCTTTTAAGAAAAGCGTTGCTCCAGAGTAGTGTGCATTTTGTGCTAGAATATGATCCCCCGCTTTTACAACCGCTAAAATAGCTGTACTAATGGCTGCCATGCCTGTAGCAAGCACAAGTGCATCTTCTGTTTTTTCGAGTTTGGCAATAATCGCAGCTACCTGACTGTTTGTTGGATTACCGTGTCTATGATAAAATTCTGGATGTTTTGGTTCTGTGGCTGCGGCTATATACTCATCTAAATTTTCGTCAGCAAAATAAGTGGATGTTTGATATATTGGAGTGACTACAGCTTTGGTTTTATTAAATTCTTCGCCCGTATGTATTAAGTTAGTTTCTGTTTGTCTCATTTCGTATAGGTCTTTCCCCAAAGCTAATAAAATATCTATGAATTTGATAGAGTATTTTCACCTATAGCAGCATTAAAAATTATAAAATAATTATTTATATATTGCACATATCTTAATTCTGATATGAAAAATATACTAACCTTAGCCTTAGCAATTTGTCTTTTTACTACATCTTGGGCGCAAATTAAATCGCCAGAAGAATATCTTGGAAGAAAAATTGGAACGAAGATTACCCCACACTGGAAAGTCCTAGAATATTATAAATATGTTGCAGAGCAAGTTCCCCAACAAGTAAAATATCAACAATATGGGGAATCAGTAGAAGGCAGACCTATGTATGTGTTTTTTGTATCATCTTCCAAAAACATAGTTAGACTGGAAGCGATTCGTAAAAATAACTTACAGCTTGCTGGAGAAGAAACAGGCAATGCAGAACTTGTGGATATGCCTGCAATTGTTTGGATGAGTAATAATGTACATGGGAATGAGACATCTTCCATGGAGTCTTCGATGATGACATTATATCAATTAGTGAATCCCAATAATACTGCGACTAAGGCACAGTTAGAAAATACTCTGATAATAATTGATCCTTGCTTGAATCCTGACGGAACAGAGCGTTATAACAATTGGCAGAACGGAATCATAGGAGTGACATATAATCCCGATTTGTATGCTAGAGAACACAGTGAGCCGTGGCCAGGAGGTCGTGTAAATCATTATTATTTTGACTTGAATCGTGATTGGGCATGGCAGACGCAAAGTGAAAGTCAGCAAAGAATTAAGATTTATAATGAGTGGTTACCGCATATTCATATTGATTTTCATGAAATGGGTATTAATGCCCCATATTATTTTCCGCCAGCGGCAGAGCCTTTACATGAGGTCATTACACCATGGCAACGTGAATTTCAAGGAACAATTGGTAAGCACAATGCAAAATACTTTGACCAACAAGGTTGGTTGTACTTTACCAAAGAACGTTTCGATTTATTTTATCCATCGTATGGTGATACCTATCCTATTTATTCGGGTTCTATCGGAATGACGTATGAAAAGGCTGGAAATAGTTCGGCGGGTCTAGGAGTATACACTGACCAAAAGGATACCCTTACGCTAGTGGATAGAGCAATTCAGCATCATGCTTCGGGAATGAATTTAGTGGAAGTCGTATCGCAAAATGCGTCAAAAGTAGTTGAAGAGTTTAAGAAATTCTATAAACAAGCCAATGACGGAACCTTAGCTTCTTATCAGAGTTATGTCATCAAGCACGAGCCCGCGAATGAGGCAAAGATTCGTTCGTTAATGGAGCTTTTGGATAAAAATAAGATTCGTTATTATACTGCACAGGGGGCATTTAAGGGTATAGAATACGCTACTAAAAAGAGCACAACTTATAACGCAAAAGATAAAGACTTGGTCGTGCCGGGAAACCAGCCTAAGGCGGCATTAGTTCGTGTACTATTTGAGCCCGAAGCTAAATTGGTGGATTCATTGACTTATGATATCACAGGTTGGTCCCTACCTTATGTCTACGGATTACCGGCGATAGCGAGCTCTACAAAAGTTGGTGCTACTATCCCTTATAAGTTGGATAAAGTGAGCAATACTATTGGGGATAGCTTTGGTTACGCCATAAAATGGGATGGTTTTGCTTCAGCAAAGACACTTGCAGCGCTTCTTCAAAAGAAAATTACCGTTAAACGTTCAGAGCATGCTTTCAAATTGAATGGAGAAGACTTTCCTAGTGGTTCTTTGCTTATTATGTCTTCGAATAATAAATCTGTTAATATCAAGAAATCGTTAAAAGAAATAGCGGATCAACATGCGGTCAAAGTGCATACTATTAGTTCTGGAATAATTGAGGGGGCAAAAGATTTTGGAAGTGCTGATGTGAAAACGATAAAAGCTCCTAAAGTTTTGATGTTAGCGGGAGAAGGCATGCGTGCCTTAAATGTAGGAGAAGTGTGGCATTATTTTGATAAAGATCTTCAATATCCAATAGTCTTAGTCAACCCGAAAGAAATGGAACGCATTGATTGGTCTGAAATAGATGCGTTTATTATGCCGAGTAGTACCTATACTTTCTTGCGTGATAAGACGCAAGCGGAAAGTTTTGCGAATTGGATTCGTAAGGGTGGAAAAGTTATAGCCTTGGAAAGTTCAGTTTCGCAATTGTCGGCTCAACCTTGGATAAAATTGAAACCGATGAAGCAAGACACGACGCTAAGAGCCAAAGAAAATCCATTGAAACCTTATGCGGAACGTGAGCGTGAATCGTTGAAAGAATATACTGCGGGAGCTATCTATAAAGTAGATTTTGATGCTACTCATCCGTTAATGTATGGGGCAAAAGAATATTATACACTTCGTACTAATGGTACGTTATACCAATATTTTAAAGATGGGGCAGGTTGGAATGTTGGTTATATCAAGGAAAATGCCTTAATGAGTGGCTTTGTGGGACAGAACCTGAGTAAGCAAATTAAGAATGGTTTAGTCTTTGGGACGGAGTCTCTGGGGGCTGGTTCTATAGTATATTTAGCAGACAATGTTTTGTTCCGTAATTTTTGGGATTCAGGAAAGCTAATAATGGCGAATGCTTTGTTTCAAGTGGATTAAAAAGAATATTATTAATAATTAACTATAAAAATATTAAGGACAGTAAAAAGTATTTGTTGGGAGCATTAGGTGGTGTAATAATTTATATTCTCGTAACTCGTGTATATGAATATTTTTATCTTTAAAATTTGTCAGGCAGGTTACTGTGAAATTTAGTTTAAAATATAACAGGAGCTTTTAAGCTCCTGTTATATTTTAAATCATCTGCTTCAACAGATGTAAAGCATAATCTATTGTTGTGATATTGCTTAAAGCTAAGCGGAGTTGTCCTTTTACTTCTTTTAGATTGCTAATGGAAGGATTTGCTCCTACGAAAGCCAATACTTTACCAAACTGTTCAGATTCGTAATAGCTAGATTTAGCGTTATTGACAAAATAACCTTTCAGGGTCTGTTTCTTGTAAGAAATCTTTTCAAAGCCAATTTCTTTACCTAGCCATTGTAGACGAAGCGTATTAAACAATTCAAATACTGGGGCAGGAATAGGACCAAAACGGTCTTCCAATTCTTTCTCAAAAGCCTGAAGCTGGGACTCGTTTTCTAATTTTGCTATCTCGTTGTACAAATTGTAACGTTCGCCAATATTAGTTACGTACTCGTCTGGAATCAATACTTCTAAGTCCGTGTCTATCTGTGTAAACGAAACGTATTTTCTGTTCTGTTCGTCCGCGAACAAATCGCCAAATTCATCATCTTTCAACTCTTGAACCGCTTCATCCAAAATCTTGTTGTACATCTCAAAACCAATCTCTGCAATAAAGCCGGATTGCTCAGCACCCAACAAGTTACCTGAACCGCGGATATCTAAGTCACGCATCGCCACATTGAAACCTGAACCAAGCTCCGAGAACTCCTCTATCGCCGAAAGACGTTTATAAGCCTCTGGTGTCAAAGTTGACATTGGTGGACTCAACAAATAACAAAAAGCCTTCTTGTTAGAACGTCCCACACGGCCACGCATTTGGTGTAAGTCACTCAAGCCAAACATATGGGCATGGTTGATGATAATCGTATTAGCGTTAGGTATATCCAAACCAGCTTCGATAATCGTTGTTGCGACTAAGACATCAAAGTCATGGTTGATGAACTTCAACATTACATCTTCTAGGTCATCGCCTTCCAGCTGTCCATGTGCCACACCTACGCGTGCTCCAGGAACGAGTTTCTGAATCATGCCGCCCAATTGCTTCAAGTCGGCTACACGATTGTGAATAAAGAAGACTTGACCACCTCTATCAATCTCATACGAAACTGCTTCTTGGATTAATTGCTCATTAAATACATGCAATTCCGTTTGTACAGGTTGTCTGTTTGGTGGTGGCGTCGAAATAATACTTAAATCGCGAGCACCCATTAGAGAGAAGTGCAACGTGCGTGGAATAGGTGTTGCGGTCAAGGTCAACGAATCCACATTGGCACGCATTACTTTTAATTTCTCTTTTACCGATACACCGAACTTTTGTTCCTCGTCGATAATCATCAGGCCTAAGTCTTTAAACTTGACGTCCTTGCTGACTAATCGGTGTGTCCCGATGATAATATCTATTTTACCCTCTTCGAGTTTTTTAAGGGTCTCTTTGATTTGTTTGGAAGTCTTGAAACGATTGATATAGTCAATGTTTGCAGGAAGACCTTTCAGACGTTCGGAAAAGGTGCGGTAATGTTGTAAGGCTAAAATGGTAGTCGGTACTAAAACCGCTACTTGCTTGCTGTCCGCTACAGCTTTGAAAGCGGCGCGAACCGCGACTTCTGTTTTACCAAAACCTACATCTCCACAGACCAATCTATCCATCGGATGTGGTGATTCCATGTCACGCTTCACATCGTTGGTTGCTTTTTCTTGGTCTGGAGTATCTTCGTAAATAAACGAAGCTTCTAATTCTTTTTGCAAGTACGTGTCCGGACTAAATGCATTACCCGTTTGTGCTTTACGTAAGGCGTACAGTTTAATCAAGTCACGCGCAATATCTTTGACCTTTTTCTTGGTTGTTTTCTTCAGCTTATCCCACGCATCTGTTCCCAACTTATTCATTTTAGGAATAGTGCCTTCCTTGCCAGAATATTTAGAAATACGATTTAGAGAATTGATGTTAACGTACAACAAATCATTGTCTGCATAAATCAGACGAATCATCTCTTGAGTTTTACCGTTTACATCGACCTTTTCCAATCCTGCATATTTACCTACACCGTGGTCAATATGCGTAATATAATCCCCTGGCTTAAGGTCGCGCAATTCTTTCAAGGTAATAGCTTGAGAACGCTCGTATGCTTTTATACGTTTGTATTTATAGTATCGATCAAAGATTTGATGGTCTGTATAACATGCCAACTGTATAGTGTCATCGCGGAAACCTTCTCGCAATGCTTTGTAAATAGGTGTGAATGTGACAGACTTATCTATATCATCAAGAATAGCATAGATACGCTCTACCTGTTTGGTTGAATCCGAAAAAATCAGATTCTTTATTTTCTTGCTTTCGTTTTCTTTGAAATTGTGAATCAACAAGTTGAAATCCTTATTGAAAGAAGGCTGGGGATGGGTATCAAAGGTAATAACCTCATCTGCATTGAAGAAGAACTGTTTTCCGAATTCTACATTCGGAAAATCAAATATCATTGATCCGAAATTCTTGTCATCCGTAAAGGTAAAACGCGGATCCACTAAATCTGGATTGCTTTTCAAATCGGCTTCAGACAATGCCTTCCACAGTTGAGATGCTTTTTTGTAGCCTTCTTTTATTATATCAAAAGTGAATTGTACGTCCTTGATCCAAATTACTGAATCCCTGTCGATGTATTCCAGCAAAGAAATATGGTTGTTTGCCAAAAATTTAGCTTGAACATTCGGTACAATGGTAACCGTATGTATCTTACTAACCGAAAGCTGACTTTCGATGTCAAACGTACGTATACTCTCGATCTCGTCACCAAAAAACTCTATACGATATGGCAAGTCGTTGGAGAACGAGAAAATATCGACAATACCTCCCCGAATTGCAAATTGCCCAGGCTCATATACAAAATCCACGCGTTCAAAATCATATTCGTACAAGAACTCATTGATAAAATCAATGCTGAGTTTGGTGTTTTGCGTGATGGGTAACGTGTTTTTCTCCAAGTCCTGACGATTGATAACTTTCTCCGCAATAGCTTCAGGATAGGTTACTACAATTTTAGGAAGTTCAGAAGTGTGATTCAGTGAGCTTAATGTTTCGGCACGTTGCAACACATGGGCGCTATCCAGTTGGGTGAAATCAAAGGCTTTACGGTAAGATGCTGGGAAAAACAAAATCTGTTTTTCAAACATGCTTTCCAAATCACTCAAAAAGTAAGAAGCATCTTCGTGTGTCGGCAATATAAAGACATACGGTCGTTCTTGCATATGATACGCCGAAGCAGCGACCATCGCGTCCGATGACCCAATAAGTCCTTTGAGCTGGATTTTAGGATTTTTACTTTGAATTGCTTTTACAAGTGTAGTGACTTGTGTTGTTTTTCCGTATTGTGCTAAGATTTCCTGAATATTCACTTAAGTCCCAATGTTTTCACCAAAGTTAGTAAAAATATGGGAGAGGGGGATTTGTAGATTTCTATAGCTTGAGGTATTTGACGAAATGTTTTACTCGGAGCGTAGAATTCGCAGTTTATTAAAAATAAACATAAATATCCCAAATTTCCAAATCTCACATTTCTGACAGCTTTTCTCAAATTCAAATCAGTTTAGGGCTTTATTTGGGTTTTGTTCGGTAGTTGTTCGGAAAAAATGCCATTTTTCCGAAGCCGATCCGAAGCCGATCCGAAGGTGACCCGAACAAACCTGCTGAAAAGGTAGGTTTGTCTACAATGGACAATCTGTGCCAAATCTTGCCAAATGTGTATCATTTTGAGACAATTTAGGACAATGTTGACCATTTGTGTTTTTGGGCTAGATTTACATTTCTTTTGTAACAAAATTTGGAGAGAATTATACAAACAAAAAGCCTGCACGCTGCAGACTTTCATACTAAACAAAAATTACCCAGTACTTATGGATAAGTCGTTACGACTTTACTGATCTTCCAGCCTTCAGTAGTTTGGGATAAGGTAATGTAGTCTACGCGCGTGAAATTGTCGAAATTCATGATTACTTTTCCTACTGCGGTGTTGCCTACTTGATCCATTATCTCAAAAGATTGTGTCGCATTATATTTTAAGTTCTTAAGCGATTTTAAGTGCTTTACGTATTCTTTTTTGCCGAATTTCTCTTTGTTTGACGTGTTGCTGTACTCAAAATCTTCTGTAAACATTTCTTTGGTGTAGTTTGCGTTTCCTAATAATGAAGCGCCTACATAATTCATTACGACCTCTTTGCTATCTAACTCTTTGTAAGGTTTTATCTCTGCGTTTGCTGTATAAACTGTTGCTACTAAAGCGATAACTGCTACTGCGAATAATTTGATATTTGTTTTCATAACTGTAATATTTTTGATTTTCTGGTGTTTTGTTATGACAAAGGTATAGCGGTTTTGGAGGCAGAAGAATGACCTTTCGACCAACGGAGGTTAGAATTTCGGTGAAAATGGAAGTGTAATCGGTGAAAAAATTGGATTGCTTTTCGCCGTTTCTGCGAAGATTAATGTATTAGTAGATGATGCTTCTCAGCAAACTCCATCACTTTATCATAGGATTCTTTTAGATCAAACTGTAAATCTTCATGGAGTTTGTCGTACTTACTAATGGTGGATTTGAGGCGTGCGGCAGCGTAGCGATGCAATTTATCGGAAGCAGCCACATAGCTTTTTTGGAAAAGGATGGGATAATGTTCGAAAGCTAATTGAAGGATAAGCAATCGGAATTCAGCTTCGCTGAATTTGTCTTTGGTCACTTTCTCATGCTCGTTAATCATACCACTGGCTTGTCTCAGTAATGCAGTCAGCGTGCGGTAATGAGAATACATGGCTGTATTCTTTATTCCCGAACGATTGGGACTCAAAAGATCTTGCAACTTTTCACGTAACGCATTAATGCGGTCTTCCAAATCGTATTCGTTTTCTAACAATTGATAATGCAATTGTTTCATTAGCATTTTGTCCTTGCTTATCAAACGAACAAGTAGTTTGTCTTTCTCTTTGGGTGAAAGATTTAGTACAGCTTCTTTGAGTTCTGGATCTTTGTGTAACGACATGGGTTAAAGTTAGGAAGAAATAAGCAATTCTAATTCCCGCATATGTACTGAATTGTATGGTAATATTTACTTATCCATAAAAAGTACCATTAATTCTAATAATACTACCATGTTTAATAGTATATTCAAAGTACCTTTGTATACGATGGCAAAAGTTCCTGTAATAGAGCAATGTGTGGTTTCTCACGGTCTTAATCAAGAGATTATGATTGAGGGCTTAGCGGACTATTTGGTGCGTAATGTGAATCTTGTATTTCCACATCGCCATAATTTTTACCATTTCGTATTATTTACGGCAGGGAGTGGTAGTCATACCATTGACTTTGAAAAGTTTGAAATCGCACCTTGGCAAATTTACTTTATGTCTCCGGGACAAATCCACACATGGGAATTTGAAGGGGAGATGCAGGGCTATGTGGTGAACTTTCATAAGGATTTGTTTAAGAATTTACTTTTGCGTCCCGACTATCTAAATACTTTATCTTTTTTCTCAGGATTGGTGCGTGATGGTGTTTTTGAAGTAGCAGAGAACGATAGGGAATTGGTGGTCGAATTGCTGGAGCGAATTCGTAACTTTGAGGGAGAAAAGGATTTTGTAACGAGTACGCTGTTGTATCTTTTTAATCTACTGAACCAACAACGTGTACCCTCTCTTTCGGTAGAGTCTAATGCGTACAACCATACGTTATTACGCAATTTTTTGAATCTTATCGAAGCGAATTTCAAGTCCTTACATCTACCGAAAGAATATGCAGCGCTGTTGTATATTACACCAAACCATTTGAATGCTTTGTGCAAAGAATTGTTGGGTCAGTCTGCAGGCGAAATTATTCGAGATCGTGTAATCTTGGAAGCAAAACGATTATTGGTCATCAAAGATTATTCGGTAGCTGAAATAGCTTATGATTTGAATTTTAATGATAATTCTTATTTCACGAAATTTTTTAAAAAAGTAGTTGGTGTGACGCCAGAAGAGTTTCGGAAGAATAAATAACTAGAAATTATACAATATTATGTCTACAAAATATACCATACCTGGGGAATTTAAAAGTGCAGTAGATGGCAAATGTCCAAGATGTCGCACTGGAAATATGTTCAAAGCGCCATTATTGAGTTTCAAATCCAAGAAAATGCATGAACAATGTCCGCATTGTAACTTGAAATATGAAAAAGAACCTGGCTATTTCTATGTAGCGATGTATGTAAGTTATGCCTTTGTGGTAGCTGAGTTGGTTACTGCCTGTGTTGCAACCTATATTTTGACAGGAAACCTAGAATCTCCTTGGTTATATCTTTCAGTAGCGATTGCTGTATCCATTATTTTAGCACCATTCAATTACCGATATTCTCGTGTCGTATTGATGTATTGGCTTACTCCGCAATTCAAATTTCAAGAAAAATACTTTTTAAAGGGAAAAGAAGCGTAATTTCTACAAGCTTAATGTTGTTTTTGTAACAATATAATAGGGATTAATTTCTGAAGAGAGATAAATCCCTAATTTTATTTTTTTCTATTACTTCTAATATGAGATACTTCGCATTTATACTATGTATGGCCTTATCTACGCTAGTTTTTGGACAGCGTAAAGGGTATTGGCAACAGAATGTTCAATACAAAATGGATATTGATGTCAACGAAAAAAACTACCAATACGATGGCAAAATGAGCTTGGTATATGGTAATAATTCTGGACAATCGTTATCCAAAGTTTACTTTCATTTATATTTCAATGCGTTTCAACCTGGAAGTATGATGGATCATAGACTAGTATCTATTTCCGATCCTGATGCGCGTATGGTCAAAAACTTAGGAACCAAAGAAAATCCACAATACCAAAGCCGTATATCGCAATTGACAACAGATCAGATTGGTTATCAAAAAATTTCTTTCGTAAAGGTGAATGGCGTCAAAGCTAATTTCAAAGTGGATGGAACAATTTTGGAGGTCGTATTGCCTAAGGCTATTGTGGATGGCTCGAAAACAACTTTTGAGCTAGAATGGATGGCACAGGTTCCGGAGCAAATCCGTCGCAGTGGTCGTAATTCCAAAGAAGGAGTAGCCTTATCCATGACACAATGGTATCCAAAAATGGCACATTTCGATGAGTTCGGTTGGCATCTAGACGAATATGTTGGACGTGAGTTTATTGCCCCATTTGGGGATTTTGATGTGACTATTCATCTAAATAAAGATTATGTTATAGGTGCTTCAGGGGTGTTGCAAAACCCAACAGAAGTAAAAGGTTATTCGGAAAAAGCAAAAGTAAAAGCTAAAAATAACAAAGCCTCTTGGCGTTTTGTAGCAAAGAATATCCATGATTTTGCATGGGCTGCAGATTCAAAATTTGTGGTAGATTCTACTACCACCAAAGGAGGCGTCAAACTGTACACGGTTTATTTGCCTACGAATTCGGAGGTAATTTCAAATTGGAAACAAGCTTTAGGCTTTGCTTCGGAGTTTTTTGATTTTACGTCCTCACGATTTGGGGCTTATCCATGGCCGACTTATACCATTGTACAAGGTGGTGATGGAGGTATGGAGTATGGAACGGCTACTTTGGTGACTGGCGGTCGTAATTTGAAATCCCTGGTCAATGTGATTTTCCACGAAGCTGCACACTCGTGGTACCAGCATTTATTTGGTATTAATGAAACAGTAGATGAATGGTTTGACGAAGGCTTTACTTCCTATGTAGAAGAATTAGGTATGCACCACATATTTGAGAAAAAGGGTGCCGTAGCTACCAATCCAGTTATCGAGCCTTACCGTGCTTATTATAAATTGGCTTTATCAGGTAAGGAAGAACCAATGAGCTTATTGGCTGATTATTATAATACGAACTATGGGTATTCCAATCAAGCGTATAACAAGGGCGCTGTCATGGCGGAGCAATTGGGTTATATCATTGGACAGGAAAACCTGGAGAAGACATTCTTAAAGTTCTATGAGGTATGGAAATTTAAGCATCCTACGCCAAACGATTTCAAACGCGTAGCGGAAGAAGTTTCAGGAATTAACTTGAAATGGTATTTCAATTTGTTTATTAATACTACTCGTACTATTGACTATGCAATAGATAGCATCTCGGATAAGGAGATTTTGATTCGCAACAAATCAAATTTAGCTATGCCTTTGGATATATTAGTAGAGTATACTGATGGTAGCAAAGAATTGTTTTATATTCCATTACGTGAGATGCGTGGTGAAAAACCAGCAGAAGGATTTGAAATGTATAAAAACGTAAAACGTACGGTGTTGGAAGACTGGTTTTGGACAAAACCAACCTATGCAATTCCGGTGGATAAGAAAGTTTCTAAAGTATATATTGATCCTACGTTACGATTAGCAGATATAGAATCCTCAGATAATAAGAAGGAATTAAACTAGAAAAAATTAGATAAAACAAAAGGAGTCTTTCCAAGAAGGCTCCTTTTATTGTTGATATAAACCAAGGTTGTTTATATTTCCTTCTTCAGTACTTAATGCATTTGGTGTAAACGTACTCTCTTCCAAGAATGTCACTACTGCATACATGAAAATGGAACAAATTAGCATAATTAAACAGAGTAGAAATTGTTTCATATTTTAATTTATTTTAGTAATTGTGGTGATTGTTAAAGGTTTACTTCAAATTTACGTATTGTTTTTCATAAAATATGGTCGTATTTTATAAATAGCTATATATAGTTACATCTCTCTCATAAAAAATAGCATAATATATATTGCTTTCAAGAAATTATTGTGCCAAAAATTTTAGAATTCGGTAGATCCCTGTTGTTATTTTGTTAAATTTTATAAATCTTGCTTAAAAACGATTTAAAATGGGTTTTGCTCCCTAGTTTTAGATAATAAAATTGTTATAATGTTTCCGTTTTGGCGTTTTGTTAATCAGCGTACTACGCTTAAAAAAATTATGTTTACCTAAATTTACTAATTTGATTCTATTAATTTACAAATAGTAGTATTGATAATCATTATGTTAGGGAATAATTTATATCGATTTGTCATCGATATTTCTATCATATAATAGTTTTGCATTTATTTGTTTTTCTGTTTTAATCCTGCATTAAACCTATTAAATGAATGAAATTTTGTTTTTTGGGGTATTAAAATTATTTAAGATGAGGGTGTTTTTTGGTAAGAAATAATTGTTTTTTGATAGCAAAAGATTGTAACAATTATTAAGAATTGATGCGTATTAACTAATGGATTTTTAAAATGTCTGGTAAAGGTGTCGGTTTTTACTTAAAACGTAAAAAGTCGTTTTGTAGCATATTAATGTTATATTACGTTAATAGAAAAACAGTTCAAAATCCTATTAAAGAATTTATATTTTATTTTTAACTTAAACTTGTTTTTAAACTAATCAATATTTTAAATGAAAAAGCTAATTATAGGACTTGGGTTTTTATTTCTTTTCTCGTTATATCTACAGTCAAACAGCGCAAATGCTCAATTTGGTGATTTATTAAATAAAGCTTCCAAAGCCGCCGCTTCTAAAGGAGCAAAGGCATTGGGATTGGATAATATACTAAAACAGCCCGATGCCATTTCTACGAAATTTGCTGATGTCAATAGAACGGGTGAACAATTTCCAGATTTCCATAATGATCAAACTTTTACTCCACTGACTAATTTGCCTAAACATGCTGATGGCGGTTATATTTTAAAAGCAGGGCATTATGAAATCTTTAATAAAAGTTATTGTCTTAAGGCGGGGACATATGCCCCCTCTTCAGGTGATGGCTATATGTATGCTCCTGTGGATGGCAAGAAAAGAGATGTTGTGATTGCGATTTTGAAGAGTGCAGAAAAGCATCCAGAAGTGAAACAGTCGGATATTCAAATGTTGTTGTGGACGATTATTGCGCGAACAAAATTCGCTGATTATTCAGGTTCCGTAAAAGCTACCGCTATCCGATTATTGACTGCAAAGCAATTGCTGCAATTGGAAGGTGGTGCATTAGGAATTTTACCATTTGATGTGGTAAACAAAGCTAAAGATCAACTCCCTGATGAGGTAAAGTTAGTATTTGAGGCGGAGAATAAAATCAGAGGTTTAGTCGCGTCAGGCAACTATTCTTTTGCAGAATTTGAAAGTTTGGCTATTCTAGCTGGCATGGCTGAACCGCGTGCGGATACGCCAAGTGGTATTTGGACACTTCATCCTGATGGATATTATGTTCGTTATTTCCCAAATGGATATAGTAAAACTAAAGTTCAGATTTATGTTCCAGAAGAAACTATTGCGAAGCTAAATGGTAAAGAGTTGGTTTATGATGCTACGGATGATATTGCATGTCCTGCTAATACAGGCTCGCAACGCTTAATACAGACGAATGAGGCTATTAATTTGTAGCATAGATTCATATTTAATTAGGAAAGTATAGATATTCTATGCTTTTTTTTTTAAGGAGGATGGTAAATAGGTTATTACTCATTTTAACATCCTTCTTACAATTCCGAATGCTTTAAAAGTTAACTTTGTTATAAAGCACGAAATCATCATGCCTACATTATATATCAAAAATATGGTTTGTAACCGCTGTATTATGGTGGTTGAAAGCGAATTGAATAAAGCAGGAATCATTGCTTCGTTGGTTAAATTGGGTGAAGTAGTTTTAGAGAAAGAGCCAACCGAGGAAGAGTTGCAGCAATTTACTTCTGCGATTGAATCATTGGGTTTTGAGCGGATTGATGATAAGAAAAGCCGTATTATTGAGCAGATTAAGAATAAGATTATTCATTTGGTGCATTACGAATACAATGCTTCTAAAATTAATCTTTCTGAAGTGTTGAGTAGCCATTTGAATCACGATTATAATTATTTGTCTAATCTGTTTTCTGAGGTAGAAGGAACAACAATTGAAAAGTATTATATCGCTCAAAAGATAGAAAAAGTCAAAGAGCTATTGGTATATGATGAATTATCGCTTAGTGAAATTGCGGATCGTCTAAATTACTCAAGCGTGGCTTATTTGAGCAATCAATTCAAGAAAGTAACCGGGCTTTCTCCAAGTCATTTCAAACAAATAGGTTTGGAAAAAAGAAAACCTTTAGACCAGATATAAGTAAATCTTACAAATTCTTTGCATAATTACATAACACTAAAACTGCTTTGTTTTGTCATCTTTGTAGGGTAGAATCGGAGATAAATAAAAATGGCAAAGCAAGATAAAAATATTATAAAAGAAAGCTATCCTGTGCTTGGCATGTCTTGTGCAGCCTGCGCTAGTAGTGCTGAAAATATTATTAAGCAGCAAGAAGGTGTGGTAGATGCTTCTGTCAATTTTGCTACTGGAAATCTTTCTGTAGCGTATCAATCAAGTCTTACTTCCTCCGAAAAGTTGCAACAAGCACTGCAGTCTGGCGGTTATGACTTGTTGTTGGAAGAGGAAAGCAAACAGCAAGAAACGTTGGAAGCATTACATGTCGCTAAATACCAACAGCTGAAATCGAAAACCATTTGGGCAATCCTTTTATCCTTGCCTGTTGTGCTGATAGGTATGTTCTTTATGAATATCCCATATGCCAATGAAATCATGTTTGCTTTCGCAACACCTGTGGTCATTTGGCTAGGAAGAGATTTTTTTGTGGGAGCGTGGAAGCAAGCCAAACACCATACCTCCAATATGGATACGCTCGTAGCTTTAAGTACGGGTATTGCCTATTTGTTCAGTGTTTTCAATATGATTTTTGAGGATTTCTGGATGAGAAGGGGATTGCATGCACATGTTTATTTTGAAGCTGCAGCCGTCATTATCACTTTTATTTTATTGGGAAAACTCTTAGAAGAAAAAGCCAAGGGTAGTACTTCTACGGCTATTAAAAAGCTGATGGGGTTGCAACCTAAAACAGTGACATTAGTCCAAGAGGATAAAGGAGAAGTGGTGATACCGATAGAGCAAGTTCAAATTGGAAATCGTTTGTTAGTGAAGCCTGGTGAGAAAATTGCCGTGGACGGCATAGTCGTATTCGGAAATTCCTATGTCGATGAAAGTATGCTAAGTGGTGAACCGGTTCCTGTTGCCAAATCGCATGGGGAGAAGGTTTTTGCGGGTACAATCAATCAAAAGGGAAGTTTTCAATTTGAGGCTACAAAAGTTGGAAAGGAAACACTATTGGCTCAAATTATTAAAATGGTACAGGAGGCACAAGGCAGTAAAGCTCCAGTGCAGAAGCTTGTGGACAAAATAGCAAGTATTTTTGTGCCTGTAGTTATTAGTATAGCAATTCTGACTTTCATACTGTGGACTGTGTTTGGTGGAGAACATGCGATAGTTCAGGCTTTATTGGCTGCTGTGACGGTATTGGTTATTGCTTGTCCCTGCGCCTTGGGGTTGGCTACGCCAACGGCAATCATGGTCGGCGTGGGCAAAGGAGCAGAGCAAGGAATATTGATTAAGGATGCTGAAAGTCTGGAATTAGCAAAAAACATTGATGCGATTATTCTAGACAAAACCGGCACAATTACGGCTGGCCGACCTGAAGTAAATGACATTGTTTGGGCTCAATATAATTCATCCCAAGAGGCTATTCTATTCAGTATAGAGAAACAGTCAGAACATCCATTGGCGGAAGCTGTGGTTAATTATTTGAATCAAGCCCATGTCGTTGAATTGAGCCAATTTGAAAGTATAACGGGTAAAGGTGCGCAAGCTAATTATAATGGGTTAAGCTATTTCGTTGGAAACAAGAAGTTGTTGGAAGAGCGGGAAGTAGAAATTTCGACCGCATTAGAAACAAAAGCTAAAGAATGGTTGTCACAAAGTAAAACCGTGATATGGTTTGCAAGTGAACGGACTGCATTAGCTGTGCTGGCGATTTCAGATCAAATCAAACCAACTTCCGTACAAGCGATCGATGAGCTACAAAAGATGGGCGTGGAATTATATATGCTGACTGGAGATAATGAAGCAACAGCCCAAGCTATAGCACATCAAACAGGTATTAGACATTATAAAGCAGAAGTATTGCCACAAGATAAGGCAACTTTTGTCAAAGACTTACAGCAACAAGGTAAAGTCGTAGCTATGGTAGGTGATGGGATTAATGACAGCACGGCATTGGCTACAGCGGATGTCAGTATTGCGATGGGCAAAGGCTCCGATATTGCGATGGATGTCGCGAAAATGACCATAATATCTTCGGACTTAATTAAAATTCCTCAAGCTATTCGACTGTCCAAACAAACGGTAGCTACGATAAAACAAAATTTGTTCTGGGCCTTTATCTACAATTTAATTGGCATTCCAATTGCCGCAGGGATATTGTATCCTATCAATGGATTTTTGCTCAATCCTATGTTGGCTGGGGCTGCAATGGCGTTAAGTAGCGTGTCAGTAGTAACCAACAGTCTGAGACTAAAATGGAAGAAGTAACACGTAAATATCATTAAAAATTAAAACAAGTAACCATGGAAAATAAAGAATTAAAATTTAAAACGAATATCAACTGCGGAGGTTGTGTGGCAAAAGTTAAACCTGCTTTAGACAGTGCCGAAGGCGTAAATAATTGGGGTGTAGACACGGATAATGCAGACAAAATCTTGACTGTATCAACAGAAGGAATTTCAGAAGAAAAAGTAATAGAAATTGTAAAAGCTAAAGGCTTTAATATAGAAAGAGTTTAATCTCTTACAGGAAAACTTTAAACAAGAGGCTTGGTGGATATTGCTAAGCCTTTTCTAATGGATCAGTGGTCTTTAGCATTCTTCTTCTAAGGAAAAATTGATAATTCTTGTAGAATTATTGCTTCGCGGAACATATTTTTCATTTCCCAATAGGATTATATTGTTATCTTAAACAATTAAACCAATAAATCATATTCATGCTTCGAAGTATTTACAAATTCTTCAATCTTCATGATGGTGAAGAAACTAAAGACAAAGTATTAGAAAATGTGGTGTCCAATATTTCCTTTCGGGGAGCTAACTTATGGATCTTAGCTTGTGCCATTGCTGTTGCTTCTATAGGATTAAATGTTAATTCTACGGCAGTCATTATAGGAGCTATGTTGATTAGCCCATTAATGGGACCTATAGTAGGTGCTGGTTTCGCTTTAGGAATTTATGATTTTGATTTATTAAAAAAATCAGGGAAAAATTTATTGATTGCCACGTTAGTCAGCCTATTAGTTTCGTTTCTTTATTTTCTTTTAAGTCCATTTAAGGAAGCTCAATCTGAATTGTTAGCGCGCACATCACCAAATATTTATGATGTTCTGATTGCATTTTTCGGTGGACTCGTTGGTGTGATTGCTATTACTCGTGTGGAAAAGGGAAATCCTATTCCAGGAGTGGCTATTGCAACAGCTTTAATGCCTCCATTGTGTACCGCTGGCTACGGTTTAGCCATAGGAAATATATCCTATTTTTTTGGTGCATTATATCTGTATACCATCAACTGCTTTTTTATATGTATCTCAACCTTTCTAATTGTCAAGTTTTTAAGGTATCCTAAAATTAAATTTGTGGATCCTAAACGAGAGTCACGTATTACAAGGACTATTACTTTTCTTATTCTCGTCATGCTTATTCCAAGCTCTTATTTGGCGTATGCGCTATTGCAGGAGAGAAAATTTAGTCAGAATGTGAATACTTTCATTGAAAATGAACTTACTAGAAAAGGATATACGTTAATCTATGAACGTACGCAATTTAATGCGAGACCCAAGAAAATAGAGTTAGCCTTTTTGGATAAGAAGTTTTCTCGAGATGAGTTGAAAGAACTTAATGATAAGATGGAGGTGTATAAATTGCGGAACACACAATTGGTTATCCGGCAAGATAGTACTGATTTAAAAGCAGATATTTTAGCCGAACTTAGCAAAAATAGCGCTCATGTGGACGAAAGAGATGTGATGATTCAAAATTTAAGAAAGGAATTATCGACTTATAAACTGGATAATGATGGATTATTGAAAGAAATCGATTTGTTATTTCCAGAGTTAAAGCCATATTCGTTAGGTAAGCAAAGTGTCTATGTGAGTAAGGATAGCTCAAGATTTGATTACTATCTTATTTATTCATCGACATTGGAAGATAACCGTAAAAGATCGTTGGAAAATTGGTTAAAGGAGAAATTAAATACCCGATCGATTAGGTTTCTGAAAAGCGAATAATACTAAAAGAGCTAGATGATATCATCTAGCTCTTTTAGTATTATTATTTTTTGATTCTTAAAACAAGATATCCTATTACACCCGCGGCTAATGAAGTCAATAGAATGCTCAATTTTGCTTCTGCAATATGCATGGGATCTGCAAAGGATAAGATGGCTATAAATATAGACATCGTAAAGCCAATACCCGCAAGTAATCCTACCCCTAATATATGAAACCAATTTGCGCCTTCTGGAAGTGTACTTAATTTTATACTTTTGCAAATAAATGAGGTCAAAAGGATGCCCACCGGCTTCCCTAATAACAAGCCTAAAGTAATACCTAAACCCAAATTAGAAGTTAAGCCTGCAATCATTTCGCTCTCTAACGTGATATTGGTATTCGCAAAAGCAAACAGCGGAATGATGATAAAATTTACAGGTTTTACTAATGCATGTTCGAGACGTTCCAATGGAGATTCAATATTCGTATCGTTTGTAGGAATCGTCATCGCCACCAAAACTCCTGCTATTGTAGCATGTATCCCCGAATGATGAACAAAATACCATATAAATACTCCTGGAATCAGGTATAAATAAGGATTTAGTACATTCATTCTATTCATGACAATTAATACTAACATTAATACTCCTGCATAACCTAAATAACTCAATTCAATGCCAGAAGAATAGAATAATGCAATTACTAGTATGGCTATTAAATCATCAACAATCGCTAATGCTGCTAAGAAAATTTTTAAGCTAGCCGGTATTTTATTGCCTAATAAATTAATGACAGCTAATGCAAAAGCAATATCAGTTGCCATAGGAATACCCCATCCCGAACTTGTTTCTTGACCTGCGTTCAGACTCAAATATATAATTGCTGGTATAACGGCCCCTCCGATAGCACATAAAATTGGCAAGGAAGCTTTTTTAGGAGAGGACAATTCCCCTTCTACTATTTCGCGTTTTATTTCTAACCCTACTAAAAGGAAAAATATAGCCATCAGTCCATCATTAATCCATAAGAGAATGGAATAATTGAGATGTATACTTTCATTTTCAAATCCAAATTTGGTGTCTAGAATTTGCTGTAAGGTGGGAGCGGCTGGAGTATTCGCAATAATCATAGAAATAATTACGCAAATAAACAACAGTATACCTCCCGCATTACTGGATTTGAAAAAGTCTTTGAATACATTTAAATTAATCAAGTTTGCCATGTTTTAGTTTGTTAGTTCCAGTATTTATTAACTGGTATCTGGTTATATATTATTCAATAGATACATGCTTCAGTATAACATTAAAAGAAGCCAATGCTTACTAAAATATAGTTTTAAGTAATAGGGCTTATGGATTATTGCATAGATTTTATCTATAGTATATGGCTTGGGTTATGGAGGATTAATAGTTTAGTAAGTATTTTTAGTATTGTATGAAAAGGTTTCTTAAAAGTGTATTCTTTAAGAAACAACAGCATTTGTCTTTTTTTAAGAGTAACAAATAGGAAACGTTAATTTCCAATTGTGAAGATTTGATTATAAATGCAGGCTAATTTTGTAATAGCATTAGCTTATCTTCCAAATCCTTTCCTTTTAGATTGTGACCTACGATAACACCATTAGCATCAAGTAAATAGCTGTGCGGCAAACCTCCAATTTCATACAATTTATATATTGGAGATTGATATCCTTTCAAATCAGACAAGTGTACCCATTCTTGAGTTTTGTCATCTCGAATGGCTTTCAACCATTCTGCTTTCTCATTGTCTTTATTAAATGATATTGCTAGAATTTCAAAGTTTTTACCTTTATATTTTTTATAGATATCCAAATAAATAGGATTTTCCTTACGACACGGAATGCACCATGATGCCCAAAACTCAAGTAAAATAATCTTGCCTCTAAATTGTTCTAAAGAAACTTCCCTTCCCAAAGTATCAAGCAGTGTGAAATTGGGAGCTATAGCTCCATAGGCTAATTTCTCAAATCGACTGATTTTGGATTTAATCCTTGAATCTTGATCTGTATCAATAGAATTATCTGGAATAATCTCGTAAAGCTTTTTAAACTTAATAACATTGTATTGATTTAAATATCTATCTATTAAATCAACAGAAAACTGCGTTAAATCATTATTCTCCAAAAAGTTTATATCAAAAGCTTCATGCTTTTTTATGAAATTCTGAAATTGTTCTTGATGTTCAAGTGCTTCATCATCCGTCAAAATGCCTTTCACCATTTTGTCAAAATATTCCTTATCCCTTTGAGCTGCCAACGTTCTTAAACTATCCGATTCAAACCAATATTTAGAGTAAATAGAATTTAGTTTATCTGCTTCTATGATAGCATTATTTAAAGTTCCTCCCTTTATTGAAATTCTTGATGTAGATAAATATAATTGTCGGAAACTAAGTAATCTTGGAGGTGCTAATGAATTATTAATAGTCGTATCAAAAAACCTAAAGTAACAAGAGTAGGTCGATCTACCGTTCCAACGAACTTGAATTTACCGTCTTCCACGGTAGTGGAATCATTAATGTTAGGAGAGATTAAATATACTTTATGATGACTTTTAAGCTCTTCGATGTCTCATTGAATAGAAATTTTTATTTGCGCACCACAAAAATACGGCAGTATAGCCATGAAAAACACAATAACCCTCATAATAAATAGTTTAACATTAATTGAATATAATAAAATGCGAAGAAATAGAAATATTAAATCTCAACATTTACCTTTGCGTAGTAACAAATTGAGCGGGGCACCCAGAATGTTCAATTAGTATAAAAATCAAATAGTTACGATTTTAAAGAAACAAATAGAAACACAGTATTTCCTTTGTTTTTTGACAATCCGAATATATGAAGTTAGAAATACCCAGATAATAGAATCATTATCTGTTATTATCCACGAACTAAACTCTTATATATTTAATTCATGTTTTAAACACATAATATTTCTTTGATTATTAAATAATGTTCATTAAATTTGATTGTTCACGTTACATGAACAATCAAATTTAATGAACAACCAATGACTCAACAGGAAATCAAGACGGTAAATAAAGCATTGAACAATCTCCAAAATGTAGCGGGTATACATGGAGAGTGGGAATTCTTAGAACATACTAAAAATACAGGAATAGATGGAATATTGACTATTTCTTTAGGCGAAAATAGAATTAGATTTAAAACGGACATAAAGAAAGAAATCCGCCACACACATGTAGAACTAATTAAAGCTCGTTCTAACGTAAATGATATGTTCTTACTCTTAGCACAAAACATTTTTCCTAAAGCTAAGGAAATGCTAAGAAATGAAAATATAGCATATTTAGATATAGCTGGAAATTTTTATTTCCGGAACGAGAGCTACTATATTTTTATTGAGGGAAACAGAATACCAACAGTGGAAAAAGAAAAACCTAACAGAGCATTTACTCCTACCGGACTTAAAATAGTCTTTTTATTGCTTACTGAAAAGAACGCTTTAAATATGTCTTATAGGGAAATTGCTCATCGAGCAAATGTAGCACTAGGCAACGTTCCTTTAGTTATAAATAATTTACAAGAAGCCGGTTATCTAATCGCTAAAAATAGAAATAAATATATAATAACTCGTAAACGAGAGCTACTAGACCGCTGGATTACAGGCTATGGCGAGACCTTGAAACCAAAACTAATGGTAGGGCGCTATCGGTTTTTAAAAAATAATAAATATTGGAAAGAGCAACAACTTGTACCTGGTGATGTATGGGGAGGAGAAGCTGGTGCGAACATAATGTCAAATTATATTGAACCCGAAATAAAAACGCTTTACACCAAATTATCGAAGATGGAGCTTATGACAAAAATGATGCTTGTACCCGACTCTAAAGGTGATATTGAAATCATACAGCATTTTTGGCAAGAAGCGTATAATTTAGAGAAATACTGTGCGCCAGCAATATTAATTTATGCTGATTTAATCATTAGTCAAGATCCAAGAAATATAGAGGTTGCAGAATCGATTTTTGACAGTTATTTAAAAGCAGATTTTTCCTAATATGAGACACGGAGAACTTAAACATATATTTGATATATTGGAGCGCAGCTTTAATCAATTAAATATAGACTTTTACTTAATAGGCGCATTAGCTAGACAAGTATGGTACGAAAAAGGTAACATAAGTTTTAGAACAACAAAAGATGTTGATTATGCTGTATTGGTGAGTAATCAAGATGAGTAACAGCGGATCAGAGCGTATCTTATAGATACAGAAAAATTTACACCATATAGAGGTAATGCATTTGTTCTAATTGCTCCAGATGGTACTCAAGTGGACATATTACCATTTGGTGAAATTGAAGATGATGGAAGTGTCACTGTTAATGGACAAGGAATGACCAGTATTCGTGTAGATGGATTAATAGATGTTTATAATAATGGGATAGAAGATGTAGAATTTGAGACTGGACATTCATTCAAAGTAGCAACATTACCTGCAATAGCCTTACTCAAGTTTATTGCTTACGATGATAGACCAGAACATCGTC
>NZ_JAAKGQ010000003.1:0-164043 GCF_011043515.1 Sphingobacterium sp. SGL-16
TATTTAGACAAGCCTTTTTTATCGTAAAGAATAATCTTAAGCGTGAACGTCTTCTTGACGGAAAATTTTAGCTGTTAAGTATTCTCTGTTTAATCTTGCGATATTAGTCAATTTGATACCTACTGGACATTCAGCTTCACAAGCACCTGTATTAGTACAGTTACCAAAACCTTCTGCATCCATTTGATCAACCATCGCTTGAGCACGCTCATAACGTTCAGTTTGACCTTGAGGTAATAATGCAAATTGAGACACTTTAGCTGATACGAACAACATAGCTGAAGCGTTTTTACAAGCTGCCACACAAGCACCACAACCGATACAAGTAGCAGATTCGAAAGCCTCGTCAGCGATACGTTTTGGAATAGGAATAGCGTTAGCATCAGGTACACCTCCAGTGTTTACGTTTACGTAACCACCAGCTTGTTGGATACGATCGAACGCTGTACGGTCTACTGCTAAGTCTTTCAACACAGGGAAAGCTGCGGCTCTCCAAGGTTCGATTACGATAGTTTGACCATCGTGGAATGAACGCATGTGCAATTGACAAGTTGTAGTGCCTTGATTAGGACCGTGCGGACGACCATTGATTACCAATGAACACATACCACAGATACCTTCACGACAGTCGTGATCGAAATATATAGGGTCTTCACCCTTACGAGTCAAATCGTCATTTACGATATCAAGCATTTCTAAGAATGACATATCATCCGCGATATTGTTTGCTTGAATAGTCACGAATTGACCTGTTGATTTATCATTTTTTTGACGCCAAACTTTTAGCGTTAAATTCATGTGATTACTCATATCTATATATGATTTGAGATTTGAGAGCTTAGATGTGAGACAGAAGAAAATCTAATATCTCACATCTGATATCTCAGACCTATTTATAACTTCTTTGTGTTAACTTAACGTTTTCGAATACTAACTCTTCTTTGTGAAGAACTTCTGGTTGACCTTCTCCTTTGTATTCCCAAGCAGCTACGTAAGTGAAGTTTTCGTCATCACGTTTAGCTTCACCTTCTTCAGTTTGAGATTCAAGACGGAAGTGACCACCACAAGACTCAGCACGGTTCAAAGCATCGTCTACCATCAATTCACCTAATTCGATGAAGTCAGCTACACGACCAGCTTTTTCCAAAGACATATTCATTTCTTCGTTCTCACCTAATACGTTAGCATTAGTCCAGAATTCTTTTTTCAAGTCTTGAATTAAGCCTTTAGCTTTTGTTAAGCCTTCAGCAGTACGCGCCATACCACAGTATTCCCACATGATGTGACCTAATTCTTTGTGGATATCATCCACAGTCTTAGTACCACGAAGTGATAATAATTTGTTGATGTTTTCTTCTACCTCTTTACGAGTTTGCTCGAAAGCAGGGTGATTTTTATCAACAGGAGCGAAACTTCCTAAGTTAGCTAAGTAGTCACCTACAGTGTAAGGGATTACGAAGTAACCATCTGATAAACCTTGCATCAACGCAGAAGCACCTAAACGGTTAGCACCGTGGTCAGAGAAGTTAGCCTCTCCTAAACAGTATAAACCTGGTACTGTAGTCATCAAGTTATAGTCAACCCATACACCACCCATTGTATAGTGAACAGCAGGGTAGATACGCATTGGTTGTTTGTATGGATTTTCGTCTGTGATTTTAGCATACATGTCAAATAAGTTACCATATTTAGCACGTACAGTATCTTCACCCATACGGTTGATAGCATCAGCGAAATCCAAGAATACAGCGAATCCAGTTTTACCAACACCACGACCATCATCTACCATTTCTTTCGCGTTACGAGAAGCTACGTCACGAGGTACTAAGTTACCGAATGAAGGGTATTTACGCTCTAAGAAGTAATCTCTGTCCTCTTCTTTGATGTCAGCAGGTTTTAATTCACCTTTACGTAATTTAGCTGCTAATTCTTTTGTTTTAGGAACCCATACACGACCATCGTTACGTAATGACTCAGACATCAACGTTAATTTTGATTGGTGATCACCAGTAACTGGGATACATGTAGGGTGGATCTGTGTGTAACAAGGGTTTGCGAAGAATGCACCACGTTTGTGAGCTCTCCAAGAAGCTGTTACGTTACATCCCATTGCATTTGTAGATAAGAAGAATACGTTACCGTATCCACCAGTACACAATAATACAGCGTGACCTTCGTGTGCTTCGATTTTACCCGTTACTAAATCACGAGTGATGATACCTTTAGCTTGACCATCGATTTTTACTAAATCCAACATCTCGTGACGAGTGTAAGATTTAACTTTTCCTTTGTGGATTTGACGGTTCAAAGCGGAGTAAGCACCTAATAATAATTGTTGTCCAGTTTGACCACGTGCGTAGAACGTACGGGAAACCTGAGCACCACCGAATGAACGGTTATCTAATAAACCTCCGTATTCACGAGCGAAAGGAACACCTTGTGCCACACATTGGTCGATGATATTTACTGAGTTTTCAGCAAGACGGTATACGTTAGCCTCACGAGCACGGTAGTCACCCCCTTTGATCGTATCGTAGAATAAACGGAAAACAGAGTCACCGTCATTTTGATAGTTTTTAGCAGCGTTGATACCACCTTGAGCAGCGATAGAGTGCGCACGACGTGGTGAATCTTGGTAACAGAAAGTTTTTACGTTGTAACCAAGCTCTGCTAATGAAGCAGCTGCAGAAGCACCTGCTAATCCTGTACCTACTACGATAATAGTAAACTTACGTTTGTTGGCAGGATTCACCAACTTCATGTTGAATTTATGTTTTGACCATTTCTCGGCTAATGGGCCTGCTGGTACTTTAGAATCTAACATATCTTTATTTTTAAATAGAGATTA
The DNA here is from genome assembly GCF_011043515.1 of Sphingobacterium sp. SGL-16. Lineage (NCBI taxonomy): Bacteria > Pseudomonadati > Bacteroidota > Sphingobacteriia > Sphingobacteriales > Sphingobacteriaceae > Sphingobacterium > Sphingobacterium sp. SGL-16. The sequence continues at coordinate 2,849 of NZ_JAAKGQ010000003.1, forward strand.
CAAACCTTTGAAAAAGAAATACAATGGCATTGCAGCGAATGCAATAGGGATAATCACACCGAATACCCAAATACCTACTGACTTAACGAATCCAATATATCTTCTGTGGTTGAAACCTATAGTTTGGAATGCAGATTGGAAACCATGAATTAAGTGGAATGCCAACGCAGCCATAGCTACTACGTATAATAATACGATGAAAGGATTTTGGAATGTATAAGCTACTTGCTTGTACAAATCTTTTGTTTGAACAGTTTCTACACCATTGTTTTCGAAGATTTTAACACCATCGTAAGTTGCAGGTAATTCGTCTGAAGAAATTGTTTGACGGTTTCCTGTTGCTACTTCTGTGTTGTACTCGATGTAAGGTGTAGTACCGAATTTGTATTGGTACCAGAAGTTTTGCATATGTGTAGCTAAGAATACTAAAATAATAGTACCTAAGATACCCATATTGCGTGAGTTCCACTTACTGTTTTCATTACCTGCAGATTGGTTGTAACCAATAGGTCTTGCTGCCTTATTCTTTGTTGTCAAGATTAATGCGTAGACAGCGTGAATGATAATAGAAGCATAAAGTAAGTATGAAACTACTTTAATAGGAGCGAAGTGCGTCATGAAATACGCATAATTGTTGAATGCATAGCCTTCGTCATTCTTAAATAACTGTAAGTTACCAATCAAGTGGATTACCAGGAACGAACATAAAAATAGTCCTGTTAAGCTCATGATTAATTTCTTACCTAGAGAAGAACTAAATAGCGGCTTTGATTTACTACTCATTATCCTTTAATGTTTAAATTTTTCTTGCAAAAGTACCTAATCATTTATTAAAATGACTTTAAACACATAAAAAAGATATAATTTAGAATTGTTCTAAGTAATCTCTTTTGTAGATTAACACGTACCTTCATTTACCAAAAAAGGTTCACTTTATTCGGTGAACCTTTTAATTAAATAATATAGATTTTAAAACAAACTATAACCAACGCTGATAGTCCATAGATTTAAGGTTTGCTTACCGGCAGTTTCGTTTCTGCTGATATTACCTAAACCGTATTCATAACGTAAATCCACGATCAATTTACTGAAGTCAATTCCTGTCCCTACTACTAATGAAGAAAATTTATCTTTATAATTTTTCAATCCTTCATTTATAGTACCTGTTACGTTGTCTTTATACGAGTTATTTTCATCTACTACAAACGAGAATAATGGGCCTGCTTGTAATTTCAATTTAATAGGGCCTACTGGAAATTTAGTTCCTAATAAAATAGGCACGTCGATATTCGTGAATTTCAAGTCGCCTTTTACAAAGTCGCTTCCTGCATTATCTGCATCAGGATGAATAGTAGCACTTTTGCTCGTAAAATATGCCTCTGGCTGAATATGGAATTGATTTCCACCAATTCTTCCCCAAATACCTGCTAAATAGCCTACACTATTGTTATTATCAAAGATGCTTTTATCTGTTTTCAAAGTCGCGACATTAAAGCCTGCCTTTACCCCAAGCTTTAGATCTTGTGCATTTGCAGAAAATGTGCATGCACTAGCGACGAATAATCCTAATAATATTGCTTTTTTCATATTATAAATGTTATTTTAGTCAGTAAAATTATAAATTCATTCATTAAATTATGTCAGGCCTTAAAATTACTAATTTCGATTGGGAAATTCTTAAAATAAAGCTTCAACGCAAATATAATCATTTGTCTGCTGATGATCTTTCGTATAATGAAGGGGAAGAACGCCAACTTATTAATAGATTATCAAAACGTTTGAAACGTACCCAAGAGTATATTATCTTCACACTCTCAAAACAATTAGCAGATCTTTCAAGTAATAGATTGTAACAAGTAAAATGGAAATTAGTTGGGCGGATTTTGAAAAAGTTGATTTAAGAGTAGGAACGATACTAGAAGTGAATGATTTTCCAGAGGCTCGCAAGCCTGCTTATCAACTGCAAATAGATTTTGGTGAAGAGATCGGGATTCGTAAATCCAGTGCACAGATCACTAAACATTATACCAAGGAAGAATTGGTCGGAAGACAGATTGTAGCTGTAGTAAACTTTCCAAGAAAACAAATCGGAAAATTTATGTCCGAGTGTTTAGTTACAGGTTTTGCTGACGAAAATGGCGATATTGTTTTGACTAGTGTAGAACGAGAATTGCCGAATGGGGCAAAATTAATGTAGCATGAGAATATATAATTTTGAAGAGGGAGCAGAAAGTGTTAATGTAGATGAAATCTATATGAAGGAAGCTTTTAAGCTTGCCCAAAAAGCTTATGAAGAAGATGAAGTGCCAATAGGCGCGGTAATAGTATCTCAGGGTAAGATAATAGGAAAGGGATACAACCTCACAGAACGTCTCAATGATGTGACTGCACATGCTGAAATGCAAGCTTTCACAGCAGCAGCAAATTTTTTAGGAGGTAAATATCTAAAGGATTGCACCTTGTATGTAACCGTAGAACCCTGTGTAATGTGTGCCGGAGCTTCATATTGGACACAAATATCTCGTATTGTTTACGGAGCAAAGGATGAGAAACGTGGATATGCTTCTGTAAATCCGAAAATAATGCACCCCAAAACACTAATTACATCAGGTATCATGGAGGCCGAGTGTAGTGAGCTGATGAAAAGATTTTTCAAAAGCAAACGATAAACTTTTTCACAAAATGGCATTAAAATGAAACATTACGACTGACGAATTGTTATATTCGTATTGTATTTTAATATTAAAATTCGATAATTAAAAAATAAGTAACTATGGCATTTGAATTAGAAGCGTTACCATACGCAAATGACGCATTAGAACCACATATTGATAGAGAAACGATGGAAATCCATCATGATCGTCACCACCAAGCTTATGTTGACAACTTAAACAAAGCTATTGCTGGTACAGACGCTGAAAATGCTTCTTTAGAAGATATTTTGGCTAACATTAGCAAATACCCAGCTGCTGTTCGTAACAACGGTGGTGGTCACTATAATCACAAATTATTCTGGTCTATTTTAGGACCAAACGCAGGGGGTGAGCCTACTGGTGAATTAGCGGATGCTATAAATGAAGCTTTCGGTTCATTCGCTGAATTGAAAACTCAATTGCAAAATGCAGGGGCTACTCGTTTTGGTTCTGGTTGGTCTTGGTTAATCGTTACTACTGAAGGTAAATTAGCTGTAACTTCTACACCTAACCAAGATAACCCATTAATGGATGTAGCAGAAGTAAAAGGTACTCCAATCTTAGGTATTGATGTGTGGGAGCACGCTTATTACCTAAAATATCAAAACAAACGTCCAGCCTATTTAGATGCAATCTTCAATGTAATCAATTGGGATGCAGTAGCAGCAAACTACATAGCAGCTAAATAATTTGGATCTTATACAAGATTTGAAAAGGCGACATCGATGTATGTCGCCTTTATTATTTAATTTCGTGGGGATATGAAAATTTTTAGAATAATCATATTGAGCATTTCAATATTCGGTATGTTATCTTGTCAAAGCAAGGCCAAACTGAATAAGGAATACGTAAAAATAGAAGGAAGTAAAATGGAAAATAGAGAAGTTGCAATTTTAGCAGGAGGCTGTTTTTGGTGCATTGAGGCGCCGTTGTTGTTATTAGATGGTGTAGATACCGTAGTTTCGGGTTACATTGGTGGTGATGTGGAAAATCCTACATACGCTCAGGTTTGTACAGGAATGACAGGCCATGCGGAAGCCGTAAAAATAACTTATGACACGACTAAAATTTCATTTGATGAATTATTAGAAGTGTTTTTTACAATGCATGATCCTACGCAATTGAATCGTCAGGGTAATGATATTGGAACACAATACCGATCAGCGATTTTCCCAATTAACCAAGAGCAGGAAGAAAAATCCCGTTATTATATCAATGAATTGAATAAATCGGGGGCTTACGATTCTCCATTGGTTACTACAATAGAAAAAGCAGATAAATTCTATCAAGCGGAAGATTATCATCAAAATTACTACAATAACAATCCAAATGAGATGTACTGTCAGTTGGTAGCACGTCCAAAAGTCGAAAAAGTAAAGAAAGTTTTCGCGAATAAACTAAAGAACAAGTAGATTCGACGCATGAAACCGATTCAATTTACTGTTTCTGTTTACGGTGAAGGTGTTTTTGCTGTATTGGAAGACAAAAAAGAGAATTTTTACAACTATTATCATCGCCATGATGAAGCGCAGGTGACGTATATCCTACGAGGAAAAGGAACGATAATGGTTGGTAATGTCATGCAGTCTTTCCAATCTGGAGATATTTTCGTTCTGAAGCCGAATGAACCGCATATGTTTGATCGGGAAGTAGAAACAGAAGAAGAGAAAGGGGATATTCACGCCATACATATTTTTGTCAATCTCGAGCGGATGAAAAAATTGTATCACATCCCCGAATTTGAATCGGTTCGTGATTATTTGCAGGAATTGCATACCTCCAAAATGTTGGATCGTGCTATTTCCGAATCGATTATGCATTTTTTTACCAACCTTATGGTAAAGACGGGAATGCCTCGCTTCACTGAATTTTTACAATTGCTTCATGCTTTGACCCAGCATCGAAATGATGCCATATCATTGTATTCGGGAGTGCGTGATATGAGTTATTCGGATAAAGATGGCGTGCGCATAAGTCAGGTTTATAAATATACCTTTGATAAATACCAGGAGGATATTTCGGTGGATCAAGTAGCTTCTTTGGTGCATATGACACCTACTTCGTTTTGTAAGTTTTTCAAAAAGCATACAATGAAAACGTACATCACGTTCTTAAATGAGGTGCGCATTGAGAAAGCTTGTCAAATTTTACTCAATAACAAATCAGAAAATATAGCTGAAGCTGCTTTTCAAGTTGGCTTTAATAATATTGTTCACTTCAATCGTGTCTTCAAAGCGATTACCAAAATGTCACCAAAAAAATATATTCAAGCGCATAGCTTAGAGATATAAAAATTCTTTAAGCTATTATTTTAGTAAGTCATAGAATGCAGTAAGAATTCTAAACCTCGATTGAATCGGTTATATAGTTAGAGATTCCTCCTATTGTCGGAATGACGAGGTTTATTAATGTCATTTCGAACGGAACGGAGTGTAGTGAGAAATGTGAAATTTGGAGATTTAAACTTCAGTACTTCTATTTAGTACTTCATAGACTTCTCCTTATGTCGAAGTGACGCTAAAAAAGGTATCTGGACACCACTTTTTACTTTTTAATTTTGACTTCTTAATTTTACCTCGTAAACCTAAATTAGCTTGAATTTCAATAAAATTCAATTACTTATCTATTGATTTGATAGAATATGTTTATTCATGGATAAATAGAGTAAAGCCATGCGCATACTTTCTATGTAAATTTACATTCAAATAAATACGATTATGTTAAAAGGATTTTTCAACGTTCCGGCTCCTGTTAATGAGCCAGTATATACATACGCTCCAGGTACCAAAGAGCGTGCATTATTGAAAGCTGCAATTGCGGAAGCAAGAGCGCAAGAAATTGATGTTCCGATGTACATCGGAGGTGCAGAAGTGCGCACAGAAAATAAAGCTAAACTTACGCCTCCACACGATCACCAACATGTATTAGGATATTATTCTCAAGGTACAAAACAACATGTTACGGACGCTATCAACGCAGCATTAACAGCTAAAAACGATTGGGAAAACTTAGCATGGGAGCAACGTGCGGCTGTTTTCTTGAAAGCAGCGGAGTTGATTTCTACGAAATACCGTTACAAATTAAATGCTGCTACGATGTTAGGCCAATCTAAAAACCCTTATCAAGCAGAGATTGATTCAGCATGCGAAATCGTAGATTTCTTACGTTTCAATGTTAAATACATGTCTGAAATCTACCAACAACAACCTCCAGCAAATAGCAAAGGTGTATGGAACCGTGTAGAGCAACGTCCTTTAGAAGGTTTTATTTTTGCACTGACGCCATTCAACTTTACGGCAATTGCAGGTAACTTGCCTACTTGTGTGGCAATGATGGGTAACGTAGTGGTGTGGAAACCTTCAAATACACAAATTTATTCAGCTAATGTATTGATGCAAATCTTCAAAGAAGCTGGTCTTCCTGACGGTGTTATCAACTTAGTATATGTGTCGGGTCCAGATGCCGGTGATGTAATTTTCAAACACCCTGATTTCGCTGGTATCCACTTTACAGGTTCTACTGGTGTATTCCAAGATATTTGGAAAACTATCGGTGAGAATATCCACCGTTATAAAACTTACCCTCGTATCGTAGGTGAAACTGGTGGTAAAGACTTTATCGTAGCCCATTCTTCGGCTGATATCAAAGTGTTGAATACAGCTTTAGTTCGTGGAGCTTTCGAATTTCAGGGACAAAAATGTTCTGCTGCTTCACGAGCTTATATCCCTCAATCTTTATGGGGTGAGTTGAAAGGATTGATGGAAGCGGATATCAAATCATTCAAAATTGGCGGTACGGAAGATTTTTCTAACTTCATCAATGCCGTAATCGATGAGAAAGCTTTTGATAAAATCACAAAATATATAGACAGAGCAAAAGAATCAGCGGATGCAGAAGTGGTCATTGGTGGTGAATATGACAAATCAAAAGGTTATTTCATTCATCCAACAGTAATTTTAGCGAAAACTCCGGATTACGAAACATTATCAGAAGAATTGTTCGGTCCAGTATTGACTATCTATGTTTACGAGGATGCTAAATTCGAAGAAACGTTGAAATTAGTTGATTCTACTTCAATTTACGCATTGACAGGTTCGATTATCGCACAAGATAGATATGCAATTGAGAAAGCAACTTACGAATTGCGTAATGCTGCAGGTAACTTCTACATCAACGATAAATGTACAGGAGCTGTAGTAGGTCAACAACCATTTGGTGGTGCTAGAGGTTCAGGTACTAATGATAAAGCAGGTTCGATGATCAATTTATTACGTTGGGTTTCTCCACGTACGATTAAAGAAACATTTACTCCAGATACGGATTATAGATATCCATTTTTATCTGAAGAATAATATAGATGTTTGATTAGGTTGCGAAGCTCCGAGATTTTCTCGGAGCTTTTTTAGTTTATGGGATCTTAGCGAGGATTTATTAATCCAAAACATTATATTAGTACTGTATCGAAACCTAAAATTGATTCTATGTATTTAAAATTAATTGCATTAGAGTGGAAATCCCTGTTTAGATCTGCCAATGTGGGGAAAAGTTTAGCTGTAAAATTTTTCATAGGCTTTATTGCTGTATATTTTTTGGTTTCTTTTATTGGTCTTGGGATTGGATTGTACCCTATTTCAAAGAAATATTTTCCCAACGAAGAACCTATAGTTATTATCAATAAAATTTTGCTCCTTTGGTTTTTGGGTGAATTTATTCTTCGATTTTTACTTCAAAATTTACCAGCAGTCCAAACAAAGCCATTGCTTACACAAAGAATTAGTAGAGGTAAGATAGCCCATGTACTACTTTGGAAATCACTATTGTCATTTTATAATGTGTTGACGCTAGCTGTAGCTATTCCATTCTTCATAGTGAATTTGTATAAAAATGATTATCCTTTATTCTCTTTACTAGGTTGGTTAATCGCTCTTTTCGGATTTGTGCTAACATTGAATTTTCTTAATTTTTGGGTACAGCGAAGATTTTCTTCAGATCTCAAAGCATTAGTACCTTTTATTCTGATATGTCTAGGATTGATAGCTGTTGAATATTATAATATATATTCTGTAACTCAGCTTTTTGGAAAATATTTTAATCTTGTATTATCATATCCTGTTTTTGGAATTTTGCCATTTTGTTTATTAGCTCTATGTTATATACTGACCTATAAGGATGTAAAAGCTAATTTGTATTTAGATTCTTTAGTGAATAAAGAGCAAAAGGTCAATGAGATAGCCGATTTAAGCTGGACTAGTAAATTCGGAAAATTAGCACCTTTTATACAATTAGATTTAAAATTACTCTGGCGTAACAAACGAGCTAAAACCGCTGTTTATACCAGTTTTGGTTTTCTTTTGTATGGCTTGTTGTTTTATACTAATCCAATGTATGCCGATTCAAGCATGCTAATTTTTGTGGGAATATTTATGACGGGGATATTTATGATAAGCTTTGGACAATTTATTCCAGCGTGGGATAGTTCATATTTTCCATTACTACAAACCAGACCGATTACAATCAAGACGTACTTGGAAGCTAAGGCGATGCTAATGTATGTTTCTATATTGATATTAACCATATTGAGCTCGTTCTATGCTTACTTTGGTTGGGATAAATTATATATGAATGTGGCTTGTGCTATTTACAATGGAGGAATAAATATTCCAATCATTTTACTTTTTGGAGCATACAATAGAAAACATATTGATTTGTCGAATGGTAATATGTTTAATTACCAAGGGATTGGATTAGCACAGTGGCTTGTGAGTCTACCGTTATTGATTATTCCAATAGTAATTTGGTTTACAGTAAAATTTTTAGGCGGGCAGAATGTTGCTAATATGGTTCTTATTGGACTTGGAGTTATAGGATTTCTGTTAAGACAGATTATCTTAAATGTGTTAGTGCAATTGTATTCAGCGAATCGTTTTAAAATGTTAGAAGGTTTTAAACAAAAAGGTTAATCCATCAAAAATCAAAGAGGATGATAAACATAACAAATCTATCAAAGGAATATAATGGTGTCAAAGTTCTTGGCATTGAAAATATAGAAATCAAAAGAGGCGAAAGTGTTGGACTAGTGGGAAATAACGGAGCCGGCAAAACAACTTTGTTTAGTCTATTGTTAGATTTAATTCTGCCAAGCACGGGACAAATACAAATAAATGAAGTCAATGTACACGAAAATGACCGTTGGAAAAATTTCACAGGTGCATTTTTGGATGAATCTTTTTTGATCGGATATCTCACTCCAGAAGAATATTTTTATTTCATTGGTGATTTGCAAGGAATGGTCAAAGATGAAGTGGATGCTTTTGTCGCTAATTATGAGGAATTCTTTAATGGAGAAGTACTTAATAAGAAGAAATATATCCGTGATCTATCCAAAGGTAATCAGAAGAAAGTGGGGATTATTGGTGCTTTAATTGGTAATCCTGATCTAATTATTTTGGATGAACCTTTCGCGAATCTTGACCCAAGTTCACAGTTTCGTTTGAAAAAATTGATTCGAGAATTAATTGAACAAAGAGAAGTTACGATTATAATTTCCAGTCATGATCTTTCGCATACCGTAGAGATTTCGGATCGAATAATAGCCTTAGAAAAAGGGAATGTTATTAAAGATATTCAAACTTCTGCTGAAACGTTAGAAGAATTGAATGCGTTGTTTTCAGTTTAACATATAAGGCTTCGATCATCGAAGCCTTATATGTTATTTAGTAATATATAAATGTTTAACTTCCTTTCTTCCCGAAAAGTTTATCAACAACAATAGCAATAGCTCCGTCTCCCGTTACGTTACAAGCTGTTCCAAAGCTATCCATTGCAATGTATAGCGAAATCATCAAAGCTTGATTTTCAGCATTAAATCCTAACATTGATGTTATAATTCCTAATGCCGCCATAATTGCGCCACCAGGTACACCAGGAGCAGCAATCATCGTCACACCAAGCATACAAATAAAACCAGCCATCTGTCCAAATTCAATAGGCATACCTTGCATCAGCATCAGAGCAATCACACAGGCAACAATCTTCAATGTACTACCCGCCAAATGTATAGTAGCACATAGCGGAATTACAAAAGAAGCTACACTATCGGATATGCCAGTTTTTTTGGCTTGTGCCAAGGTTACAGGAATTGTCGCAGCGGAAGATTGCGTACCTAATGCTGTAAAATAAGCAGGTAGCATAGTAGCCAATAGCTTAAATGGATTCTTTTTAGTAACAGCTCCTGCTATGATATATTGAATGAGTAACAATATGATATGAAGAGCGAAAATCACCCCAATTATTTTCACAAATACATTTAATATCATAATTACTTTCCCAGAATAAGTCATGTCAAGGAATATTCCGAAGATAAACAAAGGCAGTAAAGGAATAATTACCTTCTCAATGATAAAGGAAATGATATTTTCGAAATCGTATGACACCTCGGCTAATTTGGAGTTTTGTAATCGCGATAATCCGATGCCTATTAGAAAAGCGAAAACTAATGCGCCCATGACATCAAAGAAAGGAGGTATTTCTAAAGTAAAATATGGGGTCAAACTTTTTCTTCCTTCTTCGATAGTCGAAACGGTTTGATTTTCTACTAATGATGGGAAAATAGATATGCTTGCAAAATAGGTCGAAAATCCTGAAAAAAGAGTGGATCCATAAGCTATTGCTACTGTGGTCAAAAGCATTTTTCCTGCAGTATTACCCAATTTTGCAATAGCTGGAATGATTAGACCTACAATGATTAATGGAATTAAAAATTTAAGAAGTTGGTCAAATAGTCCATTGAATGTTGCGAATATATTTCCAATTGCTTCAGGTATTACGCTGCCTAAGAGGATTCCTAAGGCGATGGCTATGACAACACGAAAAAGTAGATTATCAAATATTTTTTTCATAGCCTAAAGTACAAAAATATTATAAGTATAAGAGGGTGAGTATAAGTATTTAAATACGTAAAATGTTTACGAGGCATGTTTTGGTGATCAATAAAATATTGTATTAAAAAAGGTGTTTTTCCTGTTTTTTAAATTATTTTCTCTTTTAGTGATATTTATATATGAATTTACAGTAGTGTCCAAAATAAGGGAAAAAATGGCGGTGTATTTATATAGCAGGGATTGCTATATTTAATTCGCTAAAATTCCATCACCGCCATGGTAAATATAAACGTATTTTCTCAGATATTAGGACTAGTAGATCGCAATATTTTTAACAAATTAGTTCAACAATATCAGTCCGATAAACACTTTGCCCGGACGAGATGCAGCAGCTCAAAATGTAGCAGATGGAATTTATATTACTTTATTGACCATTAATGAAAATCCTTACGTAAAAGTTCCTTTTGTATATGCCCCTAATGCCGAAAATAAAATTACCAAACAGGATCCACCCATTATTTTGGAATTAGGGATTATGATATCCGCTTATTACAAGGACTATATAGAAAGTCTGAAAGCAATATCAAAGGTCATTCAAAAATTGGCGGATAAAAGAAAAAGTGCATCCTTATCTTTTGATTGTATTACTATATGTGCTGGATGAAGTAATGGGAAATAATCGTCATTCTTATTCCAATTCCATATCTCAATTGGAGTTAGCTTTTACTTCCTTATCTTCTGAGAGAATTCAGCGCATTATTAAGAAGTTGTATCATGAACATTCAATTACACTTTCCGAAGAAGATGTAAAGTATTATCTAAATATATATAGAATAGAGGCAAAATCTTCCACAGCAAATAATCTTCTTCTAGAAACTCAATCCATTAAATCAATCGATAATAATCACGAAAAGTCTGAACAACATTTCAAAAATTGTGGTTTAATTTTTCTTCATTCTTATTGGAATGAATTATTTAATAGATGCGATTTGTTAGATGTTAAAGCTTTTAAAGATGTAGAATCGCAAATCAAGGCGATCTACTTACTACATTATTTAGCTACTTTCCAAACCGAAGCTGAGGAAGATGAATTCCAATTTTTGAAAATACTAGTCGGTTTAAAGGAAGAGTTATTTATTCCGCCAATTTTTAAGTTAAATGAAAATGAAAAAAAGCTTTGTAAATTTCTCTTAGAAAATTTAATCAAAGAATGGGCCATTCTGAAAAGTACTTCGATAGAGACAGTTCAGCACAACTTCTTACAACGTAACGGAGTGATAAAGATTGAGGATAGAACAATCGATATTTATTTGGAAAAATCTGCTTTTGATGTATTGTTGGATCATTTTCCGTATAACTACAGTTTGATCAAATTGAAAAGGTTGGATAAGTTGTTGTGTGTAGTTTTATAAAGTAGTAGTAAAAGTAAAATGGCTTCTCAAGCGCAGTTGAAAAGCCATTTATACAGCATATTAAGAATGATTATTCTTCATTTTCTAATGCAGCTTGATCTAACGCTTCGCCAGAAACTTCCGCTCTGATTTTTGCTTCTAATTCATCTGCTAAATCTGGGTTATCTAGTAATAGATTTTTCACAGAATCACGACCTTGACCTAATTTAGTATCGCCATAGCTAAACCAAGAACCTGATTTTTTGATGATATTGTACTCTACTCCTAAATCGATGATTTCACCTACTTTAGAAATACCTTCACCAAACATAATATCGAATTCCGCGATACGGAATGGAGGTGCAACTTTGTTCTTAACGATTTTAACTTTCACGCGGTTACCTGATACTTCATCCGAATCTTTGATTTGTGAAGTACGACGGATATCCAAACGTACAGATGCGTAGAATTTCAAGGCGTTACCACCTGTAGTTGTTTCTGGGTTACCGAACATTACACCAATTTTTTCACGCAATTGATTGATGAAGATACAACAACAGTTTGTTTTTGAGATAGTACCCGTCAATTTACGTAATGCTTGAGACATCAAACGTGCCTGAAGACCCATCTTAGAATCACCCATTTCACCTTCGATCTCTCCTTTAGGGACCAAAGCTGCCACAGAGTCAATCACGATAACATCGATAGCACCCGAACGAATTAAGTTGTCTGCAATCTCTAATGCTTGCTCACCGTTATCTGGCTGTGAAATCAATAGGTTCTCTACATCAACTCCTAATTTTTGCGCATAATATTTATCAAAAGCGTGCTCCGCATCAATGATGGCTGCGATACCACCTTTTTTCTGTGCTTCGGCTACTATGTGTGTTGCTAAAGTAGTCTTACCCGAAGATTCTGGACCGTATATTTCGATGATACGGCCTTTTGGCACACCACCGATACCTAATGCAATATCCAATCCCAAAGAACCAGTAGAAATAGCTTCAATTGGCTCTACTGCCGAATCACCTAATTTCATGATGGTACCTTTACCGTAGGATTTTTCTAATTTATCTAGAGTAAGCTGTAAAGCTTTTAATTTGTCTGCGTTGCTCATATTTTTAGTATTAACGTTTCAAAAGTAAGATTATATTTTGTATTTGCAAAACTTTTTGCTAAAAAAATTAGTTAATCGTAATTCTATTAAAAATACAATGAAATTTCTTTATTCTTCGATGGTGTTGATAACTTTTGCATTGTAAGTCTTTTCAAAATATTTGCAAAAATGCGCGATAGGACAGACTTCACATTTAGGTCTGCGCGCTAAACAAATATATCGTCCATGAAGAATTAACCAATGGTGCGCTATTTTAATCGTATCAATAGGTAAGAACTTAACCAGCTGTTTTTCTACAGCAAGAGGAGTGGTCGCACGGGTAGTTAAACCCAAGCGATTGCTTACACGGAAGACATGTGTATCCACTGCCATTGCAGGTTTATCATACACGACAGAGGAAATTACATTCGCTGTTTTGCGTCCTACACCTGGTAGTTTGACTAGATCTTCTACTTTCTCTGGTACAATTCCATTGAATTCAGAAAGAAGTTTTTGAGCCATTCCTACTAAATGTTTGGCTTTATTGTTAGGATAGCTTATCGATCGAATATATCCGAATACTTCTTCTACAGAACTTTCTGCTAAAGATTCAGGGGTAGGATAGCGTTCGAATAATGCTGGTGTGACTTGGTTGATACGTTTATCCGTACATTGTGCAGATAGAATTACGGCGATTAATAATTCAAATGGATTGCTATAATGAAGTTCTGTCTGGGCGTCGGGATTGTGTGTAGAAAAATATTCTACAAAAGCTTTGTACCTGTCTTTTTTCAACATATACAAAGATAAGGTTTAATACAAAGTTTAGAAAATAACAAAGTCTCTAAAACCTTAGAGACTTTGCCTTCATTTCTTACTAAACGTTTTCGAATATTGAAGAATACGACCAATCACATTTTGATTTGGTTCTATTACTAAATTTTTGATTTCCTCTTTAATTTTTGCCTCGAATGTATCTTCAATTAACTCTTCTACTTCGTTTGTGTAAGTTTCATGTTCTGTTTGAGTAAAGTTTTCTACCATAAGCAATTGATTCTTTGTTTACTATATAAACGCAGGACCTTAAGCTTTATTGTGAAAAATTTAACTTTTTTTTACTTTTTCTTATTGATGTAATTGTTAGCTTCTACGATTGCATTATAAGCATTCACAATACCACCACTTACAGAGATTTCATCCAGGTAAACTTTCTTCGAACTACCGTCTTTTTTGATTTTAACCTTTTGATCTACTTTAGTAACGGATTTAAGAATAATTTCTTTTACTTCTTTAGCGGACAATTGTGGATAGTACGCTCTTAATAAGGCCGCAACTCCTGATACTACTGGTGCAGCCATACTCGTACCTTGTTGTTCTTTGTATTTGTTTTCAGGCATAGTAGAATTAATTTCTACACCTGGAGCAAATACATCTACAGATTTATAACCAAAGTTTGAAAAGCTCGCTAACAATTCATCATTTAATTTCCAAGAAGTAGCACCTACAGTAATCCAATTACTCGCTTCGCCTGTAATAGCTTCTTGATCATTAGTAAAGTATTTTGTTGGGAAGTTCGGATTAATATCAATATCTTTTCCGTCGTTACCTGCAGCATGCACTAGCAATACATCTTTTTCTTGTGCATAACGAACTGCTTCGTCTACAGCTTTTTTATTGCTTACGTAGCCTTTACCAAAACTCATATTGATGACTTTTGCCCCATTGTCTACTGCGTAGCGAATGCCATTAGCAACATCTTTGTCACGCTCATCACCATTCGGCACTACACGGATAGACATAATCTCTACATTGTCAGCCACACCATTCACACCGATATTGTTATTGCGTTTAGCTGCAATGATACCAGCGACGTGCGTACCATGACTCGCGTCAGGCCCTTTTACGTCTGGATTGCCATAATATCTTTCAGTAGCGTCTTCATAATTGTCACCTACGATATGACGGGGATCAAATTCTTTGTTTAAGTGATATTTGATTTGGGAGCCGAAATATTCGTCTGCCTCTTTGATATCTTCATAGAATTTCTCGAAACTGTCTTTTTCAGTAGCTTTTTTAATAATTGAAATTGCCGTTTTGATATCTCTATTCTC
This sequence comes from Sphingobacterium sp. SGL-16, assembly GCF_011043515.1. Taxonomy (NCBI): domain Bacteria; kingdom Pseudomonadati; phylum Bacteroidota; class Sphingobacteriia; order Sphingobacteriales; family Sphingobacteriaceae; genus Sphingobacterium; species Sphingobacterium sp. SGL-16. Next base: position 18,020 of record NZ_JAAKGQ010000003.1, read on the forward strand.
TGTTTTGTAATTTTCTATATCAGTTTTGGTGATATCTTTTGGTTCTTTCCCGATTTCTGCGACAAATTTATCTACGTTTAATTTTAATCTACCGTAATTTGTGTTTTCAAAATTAGCTTCATCATACTTAGAAGTATAGTCGGCGATCATCTTTTGGTAAGCGACAAATTCACGACGTTGTGCTTCATTCAATTTTGTCGAAGGAAGTACTGATGCATAAATAGGATCTAGTTTTTTGATTTGACGCGTTACTTCTAAATTGTCATAATTGACATTCTCTCCATTAGCATTTCCGATAAAATTCCAACCAAATTTGTCGTCGATATATCCATTTTTATCGTCATCTTTACCGTTGGCGTTAGCCTCTTTTTTGTTAATCCAAAGGACGTCTTTCAAGTCTTCGTGGTATACATCTACACCGCCATCTATTACCGCTACAATAACAGGTGTAGCCTTTCTTCCTTTTAACAATTCGTAAGCTTTCTCCGTACTGACACCCATAATGCCGTCAGATTTGTAATCAAGATTGTACCAGTTGGCCGGTGCTTTATCTTTTTTATCTTGGGCGAAACCTGTAAATGGTAATATTCCAATTCCAAGTAAAGCAATGAAAAGTTTTGTTTTATGCATACTTTATGATATAAAATTTTTAAACAAATATAATGCTATTATTATGCCACTAAGACTCTATTAAGTAAGAAAAGATTAGTTGTAACTTAAATATTGCATTGTTAACTATTATGCGTTAGCATGATTTGTTTTTTCAAATTAAGAATAAATTTCTTTTTTAAGAAATTGATGTGATAAAAGGTTTTACTACTTCCATCCAGAACCTTGTTATAAGATTTTATAAATCTTATGAAAAAAGAGATAGAAAATTAAAGGGGTAATCTTAATATCTTTAAAAAGTTACTCATTTTCAAATGAGGGAAGCGGAATATAAAGTATATTTATTAAAATATATTTTACTATGTTAGCCTCAAAAAACAACTGGATGATTATTTTAAGTATGGCAGTAGCGTCTTGTTCACAAAAAGCTGAAAAAACACCTGTCACTTGGCCTGAAGCCCAGGCGCCTGTAGCGGATATTAAACCGCATAATCGTATAATTCATGGAGATACTGTAGTAGATAATTACTATTGGTTGAATGACTTTTTTAAGAAAGGTCCAGATTCAGCGAATGTAGTGAAGTATCTGGAAGCTGAAAATGAGTATACCAAGCAGGTAATGGCGGGTACGGAGGATTTTCAACAAAAACTTTTTGAAGAAATGAAAGGTCGCATCAAAGAAAAAGATGAGTCTGTACCTTATTTCTATAATGGATACTACTATTATAATCGTACTGAAGAAGGTAAACAATATTATAAAGTTTGCCGTAAGAAAGGTTCATTAGATGCACCAGAAGAGATATTGTTGGATGTGGATAAAATGGCCGAAGGAAAGCCATATTATGCTATTGGCGGTTCTTCGGTAAGTCCAAACAACAAGTTGTTGGCTTATGGTGTGGACGAAGTTTCGAGAAGGGAATATGTCTTGCATATCAAGAACCTGGAGACAGGAGAGATTTATAAAGATAGGATAGAGCGTACAAGTGGTGGTGCTACATGGGCTGCCGATAATAAAACTATTTTTTATACTTCTAAAAATCCTGTAACGCTCTTATCCGAAAAAATAAAACGTCATACTTTAGGAACAGATGCATCGCAGGACGTCGTGGTGTATGATGAAAAGGATAATACGAATTATATTGGCGTAGGAAAATCCAAAGATGGTAAATATATTTTTATACAATCGCAGAATACACTTAGCTCCGAAATACGTTATTTAGCAGCGGATAATCCGAATGGTGATTTTAAAGTTTTCCAACCACGTTTGAAAGAAGTGCTTTATTCTGTGACTCCATTAGCAGATAGGTTCTTAATCCGTACTAATGCGGATGGTGCGAAAAACTTTAAGATTGTAGAAACACCTTTGGATAAAACTACCAAAGAAAATTGGAAAGATTTTATTCCGCATCGCAATGATGTGTTAATTGAAGATATCAATGAGTTCAAAGAATTTTTGGTTGTTTCTGAACGTAAAAATGGTTTAACAAATCTTTCTGTTCGTAATCTAAAAGATAATTCAGTACATGATTTGGATTTTGGTGAAGCAGCTTTTACTGTTTATCCAAGTGTTAATGCCGAATATGATACCGATGTAGTGCGTTATGGTTATACTTCTATGGTAACACCATCCTCTACTTTTGATTACAATATGAAAACGAAGGAAAAAACCTTATTGAAACAACAAGAGGTTTTGGGTGGATACAATCCAGAAGAATATGTGACCGAACGTACTTTTGCGACAGCAACAGATGGTACTAAAGTCCCAATTTCATTGGTGTACAAGAAGGGTACAAAGAAAGATGGTTCTGCGCCATTGTTCTTATATGCATACGGCTCGTATGGTGCTTCCATGGATCCAACATTTAGTTCGATTCGCTTATCATTATTGGATAGAGGATTTATCTACGCAATAGCGCATATTCGTGGAGGTGAGGAGATGGGACGTCAATGGTACGAAGATGGTAAGATGATGAAAAAAATCAATACGTTTACCGATTTCATTGACTGTGGTAAATATTTAATTGAAAACAAATACACATCTAAAGGTCATTTGTATGCGGAAGGTGGAAGTGCAGGAGGTTTGTTGATGGGTGCTGTTGTTAATATGGCTCCTGATCTTTGGAATGGTGTTATCGCAGCAGTTCCTTTTGTGGATGTCGTGAATACGATGTTGGATGAAACTATTCCTTTGACTACAAATGAATACGATGAATGGGGGAATCCAAATAATAAAGAAGCTTACTTCTATATGAAATCCTATTCACCATATGAAAATATCGAGGCGAAAGAATATCCAAATATGTTAGTGACGACAGGACTTCACGATAGTCAAGTGCAGTATTTCGAACCTGCAAAATGGGTGGCAAAATTGCGTGCAACGAAGAAAGGAAATAACTTGTTGTTGTTAAAAACCGATATGGACTTCGGTCATGGAGGAGCATCTGGTCGTTTTGATTATCTGAAAGACCAAGCTTTGGAATGGGCATTTATTTTGAAACTAGAAGGGATTACTAAATAATTTAAATTTTATATATGTTGAAAACACGCGTTTTATTCGCTTTTTTTATTCTTTTTAATTTAGCCGCTTATGCGCAGAAATCAGAAACTTTTGTCGTTAACCCGACTAAGTCTTTGGTGAAATGGGCTGGTAAGAAGATTGTTGGTGGAAATACAGAAGGTACTATTCTGGTGTCAAAAGGTTCTTTGGTATTTTCAAATAAGCAATTAAAATCTGGTGAAATCGTCATGGATGCGAAGAGCATTAATTCTGAAAAAGCTCCTTCTCGATTAGTAGCTCACTTAAAAAACGAAGATTTCTTTGATGTCGAGAAATTTCCTACAGGGACTTTTGTTATTACTTCTGTGAAGACAGAAAAAACTACTGCACAAGTTTCGGGCAAAATGACAATTAAAGGTATTACTAAAGATTTGTCTTTTCCAGCGGAAATCACATATGGCAAAGATGTAGTTGTTGCCAAAGCAACAGGAGTAAAAGTAAACCGTACGTTATTTGACGTAAAATATCGCTCGGGGAGTATTTTCTCAGGATTAGGCGATGGTGCTATCGAAGATGATTTTGTATTGGATATTACTTTAGTTGCAGAGAACAAATAAAACTTCTTGAATAAGATCAATAATTCATAATAGAAAAGGCTGCAAATTAGACATGCCCCAAAAAGTTAGACACTTATTTGGGGCATTTTTATGAGTAAAATACAGAAGTACAATTTCGATTTTAAATTACGTCTAGTAACACTTATCCAGCAGGGAAAATATAGTATTGATGGGCTTTCCAAACGCGAGGGTTTACGTAAGTCCAATTTACAATTTTGGCTTAAACTTTATGAATATTATGGTGAACAAGGTTTGCGAGGCGTAGCGCAAAAGTCCTTCACTATAGAGGAAAAAATCTTTATCATTCAAGAATATCAGCAGAGTGATTTATCTTTGATGGAGACCAGTGTTAAGTACCGAATCTCCAATCCATCTGTTTTATTAACATGGAAGAATAAATTTCAAAGTAACGGAGCTTCAGGTTTACAAGATACTCGAGGTCGACCCAATAAAACTACTACAAGCAATAAGATGATCAAGAAAACAACTATTCCAGGAATTAAACCTTCTATGAGTGAAGTAGAAAAGTTAAGAATAGAGAATGAATACTTACGCGCTGAACTGGATTATCTAAAAAAGTTGGAAGCCTTGGCTCAAAGCAAGCAAGTCAAAAAGAAAAAGCCGTAATCATTACGGAGCTGAGGCGCAAACACAAACTGGAACACTTACTACACTTGGCTGGGCTAGCTCGTAGTAGTTATTATTATCATACAAAGAGTATTTGTTTTTTGGATAAACACCCTGAATTAGTGAAGGATGTTAAAATGGTTTACCAGAAGCAAAAGGGGTTATATGGCTATAGACGGATAACTTTAACCCTGAGAAAGAAATTGGATAAAGCCGTTAACTATAAAACCGTAGCTAAGATAATGAGTAGGCTACATCTTAAAAGTATAATACGCGTTAAGAAATATAAGTCTTACAAAGGAGAGGTAGGCAAAGCGACTGAAAATATTCTGCAAAGAAATTTTAAAGCTGAAAATCCGCATGAGAAATGGGTGACAGATGTAACAGAATTTAAGGTAGCTGGAAACAAATTATACCTTTCGCCTATTATGGATTTATTTAATGGGGAGATTATTAGTTATAATATATCAACCTCACCTAACTATGCGCAGATTCTAGACATGCTTAATAGGGCGTTTAAAAGAAGGAAAAAGGACAACAAAGAATATATGAAAACTATCTTTCACTCCGATCAAGGATGGCAATATAGGTTACAAAAGTACCAAGACAAATTAAAAGATAACAACATTATCCAAAGCATGTCTAGAAAAGGTAATTGTCTAGACAATGCTATTATAGAAAATTTCTTTGGCGTATTAAAATCAGAATTGTACTATCTGAAGAAATATACTTCTATACTAGAATTAGCTAAAGAAATTAGAGAATATATAAAGTACTATAATAACGAACGAATACGAATTAATTTAAATGGAATGAGCCCGGTCGAATACCGAGCTCATCATATCAAAAACATTGCGTAAATTCGTCCAACTTTTTGGGGTCAGTCCAAATTTGCAGCCTTTTCTATTATATAGTTTTAGAACTTTTATCTAATTCACATCCACAACCTTTGCCACAGCCTCCTTGCGGTTTGGATTTAGAAGGGATAAATTTTCGAATGACAGACACTACAGCAATAATAAATATTACCACGATAATGATGTATTGAAGTGTTAGTGACATAATTTTTTACTTTGTATGATTTGATAATCAAATGTTAGAATAAAACGTCATTTCGAATGTAGTAAAACGGAATGAGAAATCTCATTGTTTAGATTTCTCCCTTTCGGTCGAAATGACGATTAATGTAAATCACTTTATTTTAAAAGTTGATATGCAATTAAAGCAGCAACATAGGCTAATCCTGTCATAAAACCAGCTTGAATGATTGTCCATTTCCATGAGCCAGTTTCTTTTCTCACGACCCCAATGGTAGCCATACATTGCATTGCAAATGCGTAAAATAATAATAACGATATACCCGTCGCAAAATTATATGTAGGTAATCCGGTATTTCTGTTGATTTCGGATTTCATGCGTTCAAACAAAGTAGCTTTTTGTGCATCATCCTCAATATCGACATCTTCTCCCAAAGAATACACCACAGCTACAGTTCCGACGAATACCTCACGAGCTGCAAAAGAAGCTAATAATCCGATTCCTATTTTCCAATCATAACCCAAAGGTCTGATTACAGGCTCAATTCCTCTACCTAAATAACCCAAATAAGAATATTCTGTTTTGTATGCTGAAACTTCTAATTGAATTTCTTCATCCGAAAGGTGAGGTTTTTCTGTTGCGATGTATTTTTCTGGTTCTGAAAAACGGTCATTTGGACCGAAATTACCCAATACCCAAAGAATAATGGAGATAGCCAAAATAATCTTACCAGCACCCACTAGGAAACCTAAAGATTTCTCCCAAACGGTATTTAAGACATTTTTTAAATCTGGTTTTTTATATGTAGGTAATTCGAATATTAAGAAGGAATTACGTACAGATTTTATAATTTTGTTTAATATCAAAGCCGAAAGCAAAGCCCCGATAATCCCCAATAAATACATTCCAAATAGTGTGATTCCTTGAAGATTAAATCCTAAGAATTCAGTGTCTGGAATGACCAAGCCAATAATCACAATGTAAATTGGCAACCTAGCAGAACAAGTCATAAAAGGAGTTACCAGCATGGTTAAAAGGCGTTCTTTTGGATTTTCGATATTACGCGCCGACATCACGGCTGGAATAGCACATGCCGCACCAGACATTAATGGAATTACGGATTTGCCATTTAAACCAAAAGGTTTTAACCAACGGTCCATCAAGAAGACTACACGGCTCATATAACCTGTTTCTTCCATCAAAGCGATAAAAAGAAATAGAATAATAATCTGAGGCAAGAAAATCACGATACCACCAATACCCGCTATGATTCCGTTGACCAATAAGTCATTTAATGGACCTTCTGGGAAGTTACCCGCTACATATTCACCTAATGATGCGAATAATCCATCTACAGCATCCATTAAAGGTCCCGACCAAGCATAGATAGCTTGGAAGATTAATAATAAAATGCCAAAGAAAATAATATAACCTAATATCGGATGAATAAGGATATTGTCTATTTTCTCAGTAAAAGAAAGCTTTTTGTTTACAGATTTAGTTACAATAGCAGCTAAATCTCTTTGTATCTTATCGTGACGAAGAATTGCTTCTTCTTTTTGCAATTGTTGGGTGGAAATTTGGTGATTAGCGCGGATAGCCTGTAATTCTTTACACGTTTCCACCGGAAGAATATTTTGATTATCCAATGCCAAATGCATCCACGTCTTATATTCTGTATCTAAAGGAAATAATTTTTTAGCCGCTGATAGTGCTTCAGCATATTGCGTAGGCAATTCCAAAGATCCAAAATATGGTCCTACTTGGGTTTCAAATCCTTTGATTAGTGCATCTACACCTTTTCCCGTGCGTGCATTGGTACGATAAATAGTAGTTTTAAGATAAGCTTGTAGTTTTTCGTAATCTATCTCCAAACCTTTATCTGCAATTTCGTCTTCCATATTAATGACGAAAATAGCAGGTAAACCAATTTCACGAACCTGTTGATAGATAATTATACCACGGTTGATCGTACTTGGGTCAGACACAACTACTACAAGTTCTGGATATTCCTTCCCATTCTTATTCAATAAGATATTTAATACAACCTCTTCATCCAATGAATTTGGGAAAAGTGTATATGTACCTGGAAGGTCGATAATATGATATTCATTGTTATTAGCTTTGATGGTACCTTCTCTTTTTTCAACAGTGATACCAGGGTAATTACCTACTTTTTGATTGAGTTTGGTGATTCGATTAAAAAGAGATGTCTTACCTACATTCGGATTACCCAATAAAGCTATAGTCTTTTTCTTCATTATATTTTCGTTGCTAAAATTAAAGCCGCTTCGGATTTACGGATGGCAATTAATGAATCATCGTGTTTGATATTGATGCATATAGGACCATTAAATGGCGCTTTATGCTTTATCGTAATGGCAGATCCAGGTGCAAAGCCTAATTCATAAAACTTAGCAGGAAGTGAATCATTGATGAAAGAATCAATTACGGCTTCATCACCTTTATCAAGTTTGTCAAGCGATACTTTATTTTGCATTATTGTTATTTTAAACAAGAATTAACTGATTTGAATGGTCAAATATACTCAAAATAGCCATAGAGCTAGGCAGAGTTATTGTCAAATCTTTGTTAGTTATTTAGAATGATTAAAAATAAATCAAATAGAAAGCAAAAGTCCAAATCTTTTGAGATCTGGACTTTTATTTATATTGTTTAATGATTATGGTCTTCGTGATTATTATGATCATGTCCTTCGTGATTGTGGTCGTGATGTTCATGATTGTGTTCATGGAGATCATGTTCTTCAGTGCCGTGTTGATGTCCTCCGTGACTATGGTCGTGAGCAGGGAACAAGAATGTGGTCAAGGATAAAGCTATACCTAAAAATACAGCTGCCATCTTCTTTTTGTTGAAATGATGATGGTCGGCAGATCCCGATTCAAATAAAATCGTAGTGGAGATATGTAAAAATATACCAATAACCACAGCCATGATTTTATCAAAATGTTGGGATAAATTGCTCACCTCTCCATCGCTCAACACATTACTCGTTAAGAATCCTAGTGGTGTCATCGAAGCAAAAACTAACAACAAGACAATGATTGCATTTTTAGATAGTCTAGTGTTCAGCAATAAACTTCCTAAGGCAAATGCTGCAGGAATGTGGTGCACTGCAATACCAAAAACCAATTGGGATTGATGACCTGATACCAAAGGCATCCCTTCTAGGAAGGCGTGCAGACATAAACTTATCATAATGCCTAACGGAAAACCTGCTTCATGGTGGTGTATATGTCCATGCTCAATTCCTTGCGAAAATTGTTCTAATAACAATTGGAATATAAAACCGCCCAAGATGTAAAGACCAATTACTTCAGGACTTGTATTTCCTTCTGTATAAGCATGAGGAATTAGATGCAATACCGTAATAGCAAATAAGTAAGCTCCACTAAATGACAGTATCAGCTTTAAGTAATTTGTGTTGTCGCGTTTTACAAAAAATACTGCCAATCCTGCGATCGAAGCAGATATGAAAAGTATAGCAACAATAAGAAAAGGACTCATATATTATTGTGTCGTTAAATTCTGTTTTTCTTCTACGAAAGAGGGAACAAAGCGATTAAACAAATAGCCTGTCGTTAATCCAATGAGTATTCCCAATATGGATCCGCAAAGTACGTCGAAAGGATAGTGTACACCTACATAGATTTGTGAAAAGGAAATAGCTGCCGCCCAAAGGATACATAACCATAGGGTATGACGCCATTTGCGACGGAACAATACAATCCAAAAGAAAGCCATTGCAAAATGATTCGTGGCATGTGAACTGGTAAAACTATAACCGGTTCCGCAGCGTACACGTACATTTACGTCATGTTTGAACTCAATGTCATTACATGGACGTACTCTTTTTATATTCTTTTTGATGAGATGTGACGAAACAGCATCCGAAATTCCAAAATTCAATAGGGTACAAGCCACTATAATTATCCCTAATTTGCCATAATGCTTAATGAAAAAGATAATCAAGAATAAATATAATGGAGCCCACGTGTAAGGGTTTCTTAAAATCGGCAGTAGCCAATCAAATACAGGATTGCTCATTCCTTGGTTGATAGCCAAGAAAATTTCCTTATCTAATTCGATCATTTGTTGTAACATATATTTGATTGTGGTTTATGTATTGAATGCTAAAAATACATTATTTTCCATCAAAGTGAAATAGTATTAATCTGCAAAATACACAAAGTTGCAACAAAGGTAGTCTTTTTGAGATTATTTTGGAATAATAACTTGTCTTTTTTTTAGATTGTCTTATTTTTACAGCTCATAAACTTGAAAGAAAAATATGACTTTAATAAAATCCATTTCTGGAATACGTGGTACTATTGGGGGACGAGCTTCAGAAGGTCTTACACCTATAGATATCGTTAAGTTTACAGCTGCTTTCGGAAAAATTCTTATAGGCAAATCAGGTAATAAAAAAATTGTAGTAGGTCGCGATGCGCGTGAATCGGGAGAGATGGTAAGTAATTTAGTAGTAGGTACTTTGCAAAGTATCGGTGCTGAAGTTATCAACTTGGGATTGTCTACAACTCCTACCGTAGAGATTGCTGTTCCTTTGGAAAAAGCGGCTGGTGGTATTATTTTAACAGCTTCACACAATCCTGGTCAATGGAATGCCTTAAAATTGTTAAATGAAAAAGGTGAGTTTATCTCTGATATTGAAGGGAAAGAAGTTTTGGCGTTAGGAGAAAGCCTGGATTTTGATTTTGCAGAAGTACAAGATTTAGGTCAGGTAATAAACGATGAATCATATTTACAAAAACATATTGATGCCGTAATAGCATTAGAATATGTAGATGTAGAAGCTATAAAAAATGCAAACTTTAAAGTTGCGGTAGATGCGGTAAATAGTACAGGTGGTATTTTTATCCCAGCATTATTGGAAGCATTGGGCGTTCAAACCATTTACAAAATTCACTGCGAACCAAACGGTAAATTTCCGCACAATCCTGAGCCATTAAAAGAGCACTTGACGGATTTATCTGCTGCTGTATTGGAAAATGGTGCGGATTTGGGTATTGCTGTTGACCCCGATGTAGACCGTTTAGTGTTTATGATGGAAGATGGTGAGTTGTTCGGTGAGGAATACACGTTAGTTGCGGTAGCGGATTATATTCTTTCAAAACAAAAAGGTAATACAGTTTCTAACCTTTCATCAACTCGTGCATTGCGTGATGTAACGTTGAAACATGGTGGCGATTATTTTGCAGCCGCAGTAGGCGAGGTTAATGTCGTTACTAAGATGAAAGAAGTTGATGCCGTTATTGGTGGTGAAGGTAATGGAGGTGTTATCTATCCAGCTTCGCACTATGGTCGTGATGCTTTGGTTGGCGTGGCTATCTTATTATCGCACTTAGCAAAATTGGGTAAGAAAATGTCCGAATACCGTGCTGAATTGCCGCAGTATTATATGTCTAAAAACAAAATCACATTGACTCCTGATTTGGATATTGATGGTTTGTTGGATGCGATGCAAAAGAAATATGCACACGAAAATCATACAACTATAGATGGCTTAAAAATTGACTTCGAAAACGAATGGGTTCACTTACGTAAGTCAAATACAGAACCTATTATTCGTATTTATTCAGAAGGTCCAACACCTGAAGCTGCCGAAGCAATAGCGCAGAAAATAATGAACGAAATGCAAGAAATTATTTCGAAATAACATGTAAAGCCTTCCAAATTTGGAAGGCTTTATTTTTATATATTCTCCGCAATTTTATTTAGTTGATCTGCTGAAATATTATTTTCTATGCAGTGCATTCTCAAGGAGAAGTTCATGCCTAAATAATTACACGTGGCTTTTATAGGAATCCAAAAGTCATCGTCCAAGTGATTGACTATGGATGAAGTAACAAAAATTACACTCTTACCTCTCAACTTTCTTCCCAATACCGTCTCAATTGTTAAAAGATCAGATATTCTATCGAAAAAAGTTTTCATCATAGCACTCATCGCATACCAGTAGACTGGTGTGACAAAAATAATAGTACCATAATTTTCAATCAGTTTCGTAATTAATGGAAAGAAATCATCGCTTTTATTTTGATGCGTATAATCGAAATTTGATATGTTATAGACTGCTAAATTATAGAGTTTAATTTTTAGTTTATCAGCAATTGAGTGAGCAATATTGTAAGTATTTCCTTGATTGTTGGAGCTTCCGAATACAACTGCAGATTCGAGTTTTTTAACTGCCATTATACTAAAATACTCATTAAAGTAAAACAACAAAAGCCCTATCAAAATTTTGATAGGGCTTTTAATAGAATAATTAAACATGTAAACTAAACAAAGTGTGCTTGCTGATAATATCTTTGTAATCTCTTTTTATTTCTCGCGTCAAGATAAGCTGCAACTGCCCAAATGGCTGCTGGCAACCATCCAATTAATGTACATTGAAGGATTACGCATAGTATTCCTATTAAGATTCTTCCTCTCAAAAAGAAGGATAACCACGGAAATAAAACGGCTATAAGTATCATCATGCTGGGCGAAAATTAAACTAAAGGATTTTCTTCTTGAGCTACAGTTTCTTCAGCTTTAGGCTCATCGTCTTTACGCTCAACAATGATTTTACATTCAGCAACGATAGCTGCAATCGCACCAACAGCAGCAAAAATTGGAGCTAAAAATACACCTACAATACCTATAGAAACTGGAAAGCTGATAATTTCTTTTTCGTTTTTGTCGGCTATAGTGATTTTAGTGACGTTAGCTTCTTTGAAAAGGTCTTTTACTTTCTTAAGTAAGTTTTCACCCGAAATATTAAAAGTTTCTTTGTATGCCATAATATTAAAATTTATATGTTTCTAACAATTATCTTTCTGATTATGTTTCAAATGTAGACGATGATTTATCTTTTGATAATGTGAATTAGGTGAACTCGGTACGTTACTCGGTGAATGGCTGTTTTGACTCGGTTAAGATTTACGGTTTCAGCAGTCTTTTTGGTAAATTTATGATAAGTAAAAAAGAAGTAATTAACATTATATTAGGAGGATAGGACAATGCTGTACATGCTAAAGCGAAATTTCTGGAACAACCACATTGAATTGTTAAGAGATAATCATGTAATCGGAAAAGTAGAGAAATCGGGTTTCTGGGGAATACATGCGAAAGGATATTTATTGGACAAAAACTATACTTTCTTAAATAAGGGAAATTTCTCATCTCGTACAGAGATTAGGGATGATAATAATAATTTAATAGGAGAAGTTATATATTCTATATGGTCTTCTAAGGCAAAAATAGATTTAAACGGTAAAAAATATTATTGGGGACCTAAAAATTTCTGGGGTACTAAATGGAAGTTGACAGATGAGCTGGGAAGAGAAATTTTTATAGAGAAAAATGAGTTTACCGTAAACTTTGCTTCTACAGAAAATTTGGAATTTATATATTTCTTGTCCGCTTTTTTACTGTATAATTCTTATAAAAGAATGGCAGCAGCTACTGCTGCATAAGCTAATATATTTTGAGTTTATAATCTAAAATAATAAGAGCGAGATTTTGTCTCGCTCTTATTTGTTATACTGTTTTCATATCAATTAAATCTCGAATGGCAACCGAAGCAATTGCACCACCAAAAGCAGCAGGCAAATACGACATTGTACCATAAGCAGATTTTTTGTAGTTACTTCCATCTGTGTACAATAAAGAGGCTTTGTCAGGTAATTCTGTAGAGAAAGCGACTTTTACACCTTTACGAATATCGTGTTTACGTAGTTTTTTGCGAATATGTTGTGCTAATTTGCAGTTGTACGTATCGCTGATGTCGGCAATTCTGATTTTTGTAGGATCTACTTTACCACCAGCCCCCATTGAGCTCACGAAAGGAATATTTGCCGCATAAGCTTGACGAATCAAGAATAATTTTGGTGTGATACTATCAATAGCTTCTACAATATAATCTGGTTTTTCAGCAATCAAGGCTTCCACACGGTCAGGAATTACAAATTCTTCATATACTGTCAAATCCAATTCTGGATTGATATCCAACAGACGTTGCTTCATAATTTGCGCTTTTGCTACGCCGTGATTAGTTGCCAAAGCAGGAAGTTGTCTGTTGCGGTTTGATGGATCTACGGTATCGCCATCGATAATAGTCATTTTTCCTACACCTGCTCGTGCGATGAATTCTGCAGCAAATGATCCTACACCACCCAATCCTAACACCAATACATGCGAATTTGCTAATTTTTCTAAAGCCTCACGGCCGATTAAAGCTTCTGTTCTTGATAACCAAGATAAATCTTTCATTCTACTATAGTGTATCTAAATATTTTCTTAAAATTTTGAATGATTTGTTCTTGCAATGCAGACATTCTGATTTTTCGAACGCTGCAAAAATAAGAATAAATATCTACTACATTGGTAGATTTATCATCCGTTTCGAAGAAAATTTTTTCTAAATCTACGGATTGAATAAAATCATCCTGATTTCCTTGGAGGATAGAAGTGCCAAAGCTAATGTAATAGCCTTGCAGCAGTATATAATTTCCTAATTCCGCTTTTTTATTAAATCCATGAAAAATAACGGGAACCGTAACTTTTTGTTCTCTAAGCGTCGCAAACACTTCCTGATAAGCTTTTACACTGTGGATAATCAATGGCTTTTGCAATTCATTTGCCAATTGAATTTGCTTTTCAAAAATTTCGATTTGTAATTGCCAATTGGTTTCTGTGAGCTTGTCCAATCCGCATTCGCCAATGGCCAAAGCATTTTCTTTAGAAGCCTGCAATTTTAGCGTTTCATACTGCGCATTGACATCTTCAAGCACATACCAAGGATGTATTCCCACCGAACAAGGTATCTCTGGAAAATTCTCTTTACCACTGATACAATTCAGCAATTGAAAGCTGTTTGGAGCTTCTTGAAATCGATGGTTATGAATGTCTATGTAGGGCAACATACCTGCAATTTACTAAAAGAAATATAGTGGTTGTGAAAATAATGTTGAAATATTTTACTAAAAATGTTAGCAAAACAAGGTTTTGAATACCTAGTTTTGTACTATGTTTTTGAATTGCAAGACTTGGTTTAGTTTTCATTATGGCACGTATGAGCCTAAGAAATTGATAGCGCACGCTAAAGATTTAGGTATTAAATCTTTGGCGCTGACGAATATTAATTCGACGGCGGATTGCTGGGATTTTGTGGATAAATGCCAAAAGGAAGGTATTAAACCAATTATTGGCACTGAAGTGCGCAATGAAGATAACTTTTGTTATGTGCTGTTAGCCAAGAATAATGCAGGGCTTTTGGCGATACATACTTTCTTGTCTAACCATAAACAAAAGCAAATTCCTTTTCCTGCTAAGCCAAGTTTTACTGTGCACGACGTGTGGGTGATTTATCGTTATGAAGAACATATTTTACAACAGCACTTTGGTCCGAATGAACTGATTGGCTTGGATATTCCGCATCTAAATAATCTGACTTGGCAGTTGCATTTGGGATTGGACAAATTTGTGATTTTGCATCCAGTGACGTATCAGGACAAAACGCATTATGATGTACATCGGATTCTGCGTGCAATAGCAAAGAATACTTTGCTGTCCAAATTGAGTAAATCTGATTATGCAGGCGATGGAGAAATTCTGTTGGAAGAACAAGAGTTGGTGAGGGCTTTTGCACGTTTTCCATCCGTTATTTCCAAGACGATGGAAGTCATTAATACTTGTTCCATCGAAATGGAATTTCATACGGATAAGAATCGGAAATATTTCACCACTTCTGCGGAAGATGATTCAGCCTTGCTGCGCAAATTAGCAATGGAGGGATGTAAAGTACGTTATGGGCTACGAAACAAAGTCGCACTAGAACGCGTAGAGAAAGAGCTGAAAATGATTGCTGATTTGGGATTTAATGCTTACTTTCTGATAGTTTGGGATATTTTACGCTATGCGAATGAGCGTGGATTTTATCATGTGGGACGAGGGAGCGGGGCAAATTCTGTCGTAGCGTATTGTTTGCGAATTACGGATGTAGACCCGATTAAACTGGATTTATATTTCGAACGTTTTTTGAATCCTAATCGTACTTCGCCACCCGATTTTGATATTGATTTCAGTTGGCAGGATCGTGATGCCATTTTTGAATATATGTTTATGCGCTATGGTCGACAGTATGTGTCGTTATTGGGCATGTATAATACCCTTCAGCGACGAGCTATTATTCGGGAATTGGGAAAAGTTTTTGGTCTTCCCAAAGAAGAAATTGATCGGTTGGTAAGTGCTAGGGAATGGAATGCAGAAGATAAATTTCAACGCTGGATAAAGAAATATGGCGAGTTGCTGATCAATTTTCCGACAAATATTTCGGTACATGCAGGAGGGGTGCTTATAAGTGAAAAACCTTTAAATCAATATGCGGTGACCGAATTACCTCCAAAAGGTTTTGTGACAGCACATATGGATATGTTTGAAGCCGATAGGATAGGGCTATATAAATTTGATATTCTGAGCCAGCGTGGATTGGGACATATCAAAGATGCGTTGGAATTGATTGCCAAGAATCGAGGAAAGCACATTGATATTCATCAGGTCGAAGGCTTTTTTAATGATCCTAAATTGGCAAAAAAGATACGTGAAGCAGACACTATTGGCTGTTTTTATATAGAAAGCCCAGCTATGCGTCAGCTTTTGGGAAAATTGAAATGTTCGGATTACTTGACTTTGGTAGCAGCGAGTTCGATCATTCGTCCAGGTGTGGCGCAATCTGGTATGATGAAGCAATATATTGAGCGTTATCTTGATAAGGATAAAGTTGTTTATCTGCATCCTAAAATGAAAGAATTGCTTGAAGAAACTTATGGTGTAATGGTGTATCAAGAAGATGTAATCAAGGTAGCGCATCATTTTGGAGGTATTTCATTGGATGAAGCGGATATCTTGCGTCGGGCGATGAGTGGAAAATATCGTTCGGAAAATAAGTTTGAAATTCTACGACAAAAGTTCTTTGCAAACTGTCGTGCATTTGGTTACGAAGAATCTGTCACATCAGAAGTGTGGCGTCAGATGGAAAGTTTTGGTGGGTATTCTTTTGCGAAAGGGCACTCGGCTTCGTTTGCGGTAGAAAGCTACCAAAGTCTTTTTCTCAAAACCTATTATCCGCAGGAATTCTATGTTGCAGTAATCAACAATTTTGGCGGTTTCTATCGTACGGAATTTTACTTTCATGAGTTGCGTCGCAATGGTGGCGATATTCAGTTGCCTTGCCTCAATAACAGCGATTATCTAACGAATATTCAAGGCAATAAAGTCTATGTGGGTTTTATTCATTTGCAAGGTTTGGAAGAACGTTTTGCACATCAAATTATTGCGGAACGAAAACAACATGGTCCGTATCGCGACTTACATGATGTTTTCCAACGTTTGCACCCTTCTTCCGAACAGTTAAACTTATTGATTCGAATAGGCGCGTTGCGGTTTACAGGTTTGGATAAGAAAACATTGCTTTGGGAAGCAAATTTCAAAAGTAAGCGTGTAGAAAAGGAAATTCCAGTCAGTTTATTTTCTACAGATGAACCACATTTTTCGTTACCAACTTTCGAAGAAGATCGTTTGGAAGATTTGAAGGACGAATTGGATTTATTGGGATTTGTAGTGGGCGATTTTTTTGAACTGCTGGAAGAAAAATATTTGCAAGGCGTTATAAAAGCCAAAGATTTACCACAATATTTAGGACAACAGGTAAAAATCGTTGGACGGTTTGTGACGTTAAAAGAAACTTGGACGATAAAAAGGGAACGAATGTGTTTCGGAACTTTCTTGGATGCAGAAGGCGATTGGCTGGATACCGTTCATTTTCCACCAGTGTATAAACAATATCCTTTTTTAGGCGCTGGTTTTTATGAAATACACGGTCAAGTGCTGGAAGAATTTGGTGTGTATAGCATCGATGTATCCAGTATGCGCAAGTTAGGGTATAAGTTTGGAACTAAGAATAGGTGAAATTAAAAAATAAATATATCAAAAATGAAAAAGTATTCTATAGTAGTTCATCCTGCTGAGTTGTTGGATGAAATTAAGAAAATCAAACAAGGTTTAAAATCTCTAATAGGTTGGTATAGCAGTGTCAATGCATTGGCGCATTTTACGATTTGTGAGTTTTGGGCTGATGAAATACAGCTTTATAAAGTAAAAAAGGAAGTATCGAAGTTAGTGGCGACCTGGACTATACGATTTATTATTTTAGATTCTTTTGACGCTTTCAAAGGAGGAGCTTTCTACATTAGGCCAGATGAAGACTCTAGTCTTTATTTGCAAGAATTATTAAAAGCTGTAGGAACCAAAGTAAAAGAAATCATCCCAGAAGCTTATACCTGCACAACTCCCCATTTATCCATTGGGAGAAGATTAAATGAAGAACAATTGGAAGTAGCTAAAAGAACTTTTACTTAATATACGAATTCTTTTATTTGTGATGGCGTAATGATTCGGGAATTTAATCCTATACGTAAGCAGTATGATTTGAAGGAATTTATTCGGTTTTAAAAGCAGAGAAGGAATAGCATCCGCTATTCCTTCTCTTGTTTATTCTCGTCATCTTGTTTCAAATCCTCATAGGGATTGACTTCACTTTCATTGATTTCTTTATAAGTCATAGTAGCTTCAGGCTTTTCACCATCAGGCGTTTCTATTTGGACATCGACCTCAATTTTCTTTTTATTTTTCGGCATGCGTACAATACCCCATTTCATTAAGAGTTCTTGAGTCGAGTTGCGTTTCAAATGTTCTTTTTCAGGTTCACCAATTAAGAAACCGAAAGCTTCCATTGAAGGAATTGCATCAAAAAGAACTTTCAGTGTCGCTATAAAAGGTAAGGCTATAATTAAACCTGCCAAACCAAATAACATGCCACCAATTAAAATACCGACAATTGCCATCAAAGGATTGATACTGACTTTGCTGCCCACAATATTTGGCGTAATGATATTTCCCTCTAGAAATTGTACGACCTGAAACCAAGCTATTACACCTACAGCGTACCAAGCACTATCTTTCACCGCCAAAGCAAATAATGCAGGTAAGATGGAGCCAATCGCAATACCTATATAAGGTAGTAGCATTAATAGAGAAGCAAGAGAGCCGAAGAACCAAGCATACTCAATTCCCATAAGCATCAAACCAGCGGTGTTTAAGACTGCTACAATCCCCATTACGGTGATTAAACCAACCAAATAACTTTGAACAACTTCGTATATTTTGTTCAAAACTTCGTTGACTTTACGTTGCGGTGTAGATTTAAACGCTTTAAAGAAAAATTCGCGGAAGAAATCACGATAGTACAGCATAAAGAAACAGTACAAAGGTACCAAGATGGCATTCGCTAGTGTATTACCAAGAGAACCAAATGTCGATGTGATTAATCCTCCTACGTTTTCCATGGACTTGTTGCCTTGTTCACGCAATTTGTCCATAACTTGATTTCTTTCTATTCCAAATTTCTCTTGTAACCAAGTTTGTCCTTGTTCTAATACCGATAGTACCTTCCCGGTTATAGAAGAAGCATCTTTACCGATAATGATACTTTGGTGTACAATAAACCAAATAATTCCAGAAATAATAGCTATGGCAACCGTAACAGCTAAGATTGCTGCGAATGCTTTTCCTAACCTTAATTTCTCGAAAAGTCGAGCTAAAGGAAACAGCGAAATGGAAATAAGCGTGGCAAATAAGATAGGAATCAATAAGCTTTGTGACACATACATGAGTGCCAATATTAATACCAAAGCAAAGAGGCTCGAAGCCAAATTGATGGAATACGGTTTTTTAGAAGATGGTGAATCCATAATTTATATGGGTTAATAGTGCTGTGATTTTTTAGTTTTTTCCCAATAATAAATATACAGTAAAGCTATAAATACTACAATGGCATTCGCGTAGAAGATTTGCGGCACTCTATTCATTATATCTTGGTAAATATAACCTGCAAATAATGCGCCAAATCCGATGCCTGCTTCCAAAGCTATGTACATTGTAGCCATCGCTCTACCTCTATGCGATGGTTCTGACAAATCAATTGTCCAAGCATTCAGTGCAGGCGACAAAATACCACTTCCGATTCCAAAAATACTTGCGCCAAGAATAAGGTAATTAACGCTTTTACCAAAACCCAATACAAACAAGGAAAGAGCCATTATAACAATACCAATTCGCATCATAATGATGCGCCCATATTGATCCGCTGCCTTTCGTGATAACAATCGGATAGCTACAGAAGCAACAGTATATACTGTGAAAAATAATCCTTTATTGAGTACACCAAGGTTTTCGCTCCAATCTGGTATCAACGTCAGGATTACCCCAGAAGCACTGTAGCATAAAAGCATCACAATAGCAGCTGGCAATACCCGAACTTCCAGAATATCTTTTTTGGAGATGCTTAGCATGGAAGTATGGAACGGTCGTTTGGTTTTCAGAGTTTCTTTCATATTGAAAACAATAATGATAGAAAGAAAAGCAAATAGCGAGGAGAAGTAAAACATTGCATTGATTCCATACGTTTGCGCTACAAAGCCTCCTAAGGCAGGTCCTACAGCACTACCAATACTATAGCACAACCCGTGCATCCCCAAAGCTTCTCCCCATCGGTTCGAAGGAATAATATCTGCTATATAAGCGGAAGTAGCCGTAGGTTTGAAACCTGTAGAGAAACCATGAACCAATCTCAGAAGAAAAAATCCCGATAAACTGCTCAAAATAGGGTAGAGGAAACCACAGATCACACACACAATGGAGCCTATTGCCATAACAGGTACACGTCCCCATTGATCGGTTAATTTTCCGCTAAAAGGTCGAGATATTCCTGCAGTCAACGTGAATAAGGAAATAATTAATCCTTTATGTTCCGCACCACCTAAGGAAGATAGGTAGTTTGGTAATTCGGGAATAATCATATTAAAACTTGCTGAAAAAAGCAAAGTACTTGCGCACAATAAAAAGAAAAGGAGTGTATAGATTGATCGGTTTTGTTCGGAATCCATAGAAAGAGTGAGGAATGCTATTTTAATTTTTGTCTACTCAATTCAGAGCAAAATATAGTGGTAGCTACGGCTACATTTAAAGATTCAGCTTCGCCGATACGCGGAATCGTTACTGTTTTGTCGATTTTCGGAATCAAGCTAGGACGAATACCATTGCCCTCATTTCCCATTATTATTAGTCCTTCTGAACCAAAAGCAGTTTCGTAAATGGATTGTCCCTTAAGCAAGGCACCAAAGGTTGGTAAGGTAGTCTCTTCAATAAATTTTTCCAAATCCACATAATAAATCTGTACGCGAGATAAAGACCCCATAGTAGCCTGTACTACTTTAGGATTAAAAGCATCTACTGTTCCAATAGAACAAATAATATTTTTGATTCCAAACCATTCAGCGGTACGAATAATTGTTCCCAAGTTACCTGGATCTTGTACATCATCTAAGACGATGTGGTGCTTGCCTCGTAGTTGGGCGATGTCTAACTTATTGTTTTGCGGTAATTCTACTAATGCTAAAGCACCTTGTGGATTTTTTAAGCTCGATATTTTTTGAAATTCTCCTTCTGTTACCTCTTCTAATTTTATATTATGCGGTATTTTCTCCAACTTTGTCAGGGCTTGTGGGGTAGCATATATTTTTTGTACCTTGTATGAAGAATTGACAAACTCTAATACAGATTTAATTCCCTCTACGACAAAAATTTGATGTTGTAATCTGAACTTTTTGTTTTGTAAGGATGTGATTAAACTTATTTGAGCTTTTGATAACATTGGATTAATGAATATAAAGAGTAGATTATTTTTTATTGCAAGTATAACATTTTTACTTCTAATTTTTGAATCTTGCCGCTCGGCAAAATATCTGGAAGAAGATCAAGCTCTAGTTACAAAAGTTCATTTAGAAGGCTTTCCATCAAATCTAAAAGAACAAGCTTATCAATATATTTCCAACGAGATACGTCCCAATTCTGCATTAAATCTTACCATTTATAATATTTTCAATACCAAAAATGGTAAATATAAGACCGAAAAAATTCGTTCTGTGGGTGAAGCTCCGAGGGTGCTGGATAGCTCTTTGGTTGAACTATCCGCTTTGCAGATACAGCGTTTTTTACAAACGAAGGGTTATTTCAGAGCCAAGGTAAATCCACAAATATTCATCAATAACAAAAGATCGCGAATTAATTTTGAAGCCTATGCGGATTCCTTGTTTCATATTGGAAATGTCAAAACAAAGTTTGATACCTCGTTCGTAGAAGAAGTATATCAACAAAACGTAGTGGAAGATTCGAAGTTGAGATCTGGCCAACCTTATGATGTGAAAGTTTTCGCTGAATTGCGAGAGTCCATGTATGATGCGATGCGCAATGAGGGATATTATGATTATCTACGTCAATATATGCGTATTGCGGTGGACACGAATAGAAAGGTTCAAACAGCGGATATTGAGATTCAAGTTAATTTGCCGGATTCGGAAAGGCTTCAAGCCTATGACATTAACGATGTTTCGCTAAAAATAAATCATTATAGCGGTAATAATGCGGCGAATCTATCTGTCATAACGGATACATCGAAAGGAATAGAATTTATAGATCAGAATGCTAAGTACAAATTACGGCCTATTTCTCGCTATATGTTTCTACGAAAAGGAGATAGATATAGTTTAGAGAATGAAAATTTGTCCTACGACAGATTGTATGAAATGAATGGGTTCCGAAGTGTAAAAATCAATTACGAAAAGGAAAATGATAGTTTACTGAATGTCAATTATGAATTAACTCCTCGTTCGTTGATGTCTAACCAAATCGAAGGCGAATATACTTTTAGCTCAGGTATGAGTGGTTTCAATATTGGTAATACATTTTCCCACCGTAATATTTTTGGTGGTTCTGAATTGCTCGAATTGAAACTTAAATACGGTGTGCTTTTTGATCCTCGTCTAACTGGAAGTTTGTCTGATAAGATATTTAATAATGATTTTCAAGCTGGGGTCAATTTGATTATTCCGCGACTTATTCTTCCTTTCGGATGGAATGTGGAAGGAAAGTATGGATTACCACGCACGACTTTTTCCTCTAATGTGCAAATTTTCAACCAAGACCGTACCTATTCCAATACGTATTTTATTAATACCCTGAATTATTCCTGGTGGCAGACACCCAATCTTCAACACAGTTATACCCCAATTGTAGTTGAATACAGGGATGGACGTTTTGATGAAAGCTTCAGACGCCAATTGGAAGAAGAGGGGTATCAACTATATATAGCTTCCAATGACAGGCAGTACTTTGGTTTAGGCGCACAATATGCGTTAACCTATAACGCGAAGAAATTGCAATCACTTGATAACTTTCAGTTTTTTAGAGGAGCTATAGATTTGAGCGGAAACTCGTTGGGACTGTTAAGTAATATTTTCAACTTCCAAAAAAATGCAGACGGCACAAAAACACTTTTTGGCGTGACGTACTTACAGTATATTAAAGGGGAAATCGATTATAGATTGTATAAACATTTAGGCGGAAACCAACAGTTTATCTTTAGGTTTAATGGTGGAGCAATTGTCCCTTATGGCAATAATTCTAGTTTATTGATTTTCGAAAAAAGTTTTTATGCAGGAGGTATGAATGGTATTCGCGCTTGGCAAGCTCGTACATTAGGGCCAGGTAACTACAATCGTAGTTCTATTCGAGAAGAACTTAGAGTAAATTTGAGAAATCTGGATCAGTTGGGAGAGATGAAATTGGAAACGAACTTAGAGTATCGATTCCGAATTCTGAATAGATTTTTCGGAGCGAAGCTCAATGGGGCTACATTCTTGGATATGGGGAATGTGTGGTTGTTGCGTGAAAATCAGTTGAATGAAGGTGGGGTTTTCAAGTTCAATAAATTCTTTTCTCAAGTTGCCGTAGGAACAGGCTTTGGGTTACGTTTTGATATGGATTATTTCACGATTCGTTTGGATACAGGATTGAAAATAAAAGATCCGCAATTTGTCGGTAAGGACCAATGGGTCATTAGACATTTGTTCACTTCATCCGACTTTAAAGATCGCTATTACGAATCTCATAAACCAGATCGCTATGGCTTATTTCAATACAACTTTGGGGTAGGATTACCTTTTTAAAACAAATTTTTCAATACATGAAAGGCGCTTTCCAATATTTGTGAAATGGAAAGTCCTTTGCTAAATGAAAAATATCCATAAACAACCGCTAATATGATAAACGTACTAAATAAACGTTTTGCTGTATAAGCAATCAACAAAATTATTGCGGGTATAATCAACAGCAACAGACCATTGATTTTAACAGGTGTGATCTTGTTTTCCTTTTTATACAGGAAATAAAGTTTACTTGTTGTTTTCTCCTGGTTTTTGTGTTTAAATAGTGCAAATGTAGAACTTTCAATTGGGTGCGAAGGAACGGCAACACCATTATTGAAAGCTAATGACTGTTCAAAACCGTTAATAGTGAATTTGAAAGTCCCATGAATATAATCTTGTGCTACCTCCGAAGAATCCACAGCGATGATAGCTACTTTTCCATTCGAAGTGAGATTTTCTTTAATAATAAAATTGTCAATATGCTGGTAAGTCGATTGTCCTTGGCTGACAATCGAAATCAACAAAAGTACAGATGTGATTAAAAATTTTCTCATATGAATAATTCATCGCAATATTACTAAATTATTCAGGGATAAAGAGCAATATTCCATGTTTTTAATGGACAAAATATTTTTGAAATGTAGATATACTTTGTACATTTGCAATAGTTAAAAAAGAGCATATTATTATGGAAAATACAGCAGCACAAAGACAACCGAAAAAAACTGATAACAATGCTAATCAAACGCATTACTATGTGACGTTGACTATTGCTATAATCATTGGTTTATTTGGTGTGTTTGTAAGATTCGTGCCAGATGAAGTGACCGCGTTGAATCAATATACATTTTTATTTTCTACTCTAGCTAACATTGCAATCGTGATTGCTTCTTTTGTAGCCTTCAAAGTAGTTTTCAAAATTTTAGGTTTCGGAAATAAATAAGATAGCATACGCTAAATCTTTTCAAAAAGATACTATATGTGAAAGCAGCGAACAACATTCGCTGCTTTTATTTTTTACAATAATATTATCTTAAATATCTTAATAAGTTCTTAAATTTAAACTTAACGGTTTATTAACCATTTGTTCGCAACTAATTCGTTGCTTTGGATTGTACACACATATTCTTATAACTTATAAATCAAACTATTGAGATTTGCAGCAATTGACATCGGTTCCAATGCAGTACGTTTACTTATTGCAGATATCTTAAGGAAAGATAGCCGAGTTTATTATACAAAGAACACCCTTTTGCGAGTTCCTCTACGTTTGGGGGATGATGCTTTTGTAGAGAAGAAGATATCTCCACCCAAATTTGAAGATATGGTCAAGACCATGCGTGCATTCAAAGATTTGTTGGATGTATATAAGGTAAGTGATTATATCGCTTGCGCGACATCTGCCATGCGTGATTCCGAAAACGGTTCTCAAGTCGTAGCTGCTTGTAAAGAAGTGGGAATTGATATCCGTATAATCGATGGAGGTGTAGAAGCTAAAATCATTTATAGCGCTTATTTGAGTGGGATAATGGATAAGAATAAAGTCTATCTGTATATCGATGTAGGCGGAGGTAGTACAGAGGTCTCTTTATTTGCCAATGGTGAATTAAAAGGTTCTCGTTCATTTAATTTAGGTACTATTCGTGTTTTGGATAATCAAGATACACCCGAGACTTGGCAAGAGTTGCGAATTTGGGTCAAAGAGATAACGAAAGGGTATAAGGAAATCTACGGAATCGGTACTGGAGGAAACATCAATAAACTTTCGCGAATAGCCAACAAAGGGGAAGACAAGCCGTTTAGCTATGCCAAATTAAAGGCGATATATGATCATTTAAATTCGTTTTCACTAAAAGATCGTATCCATGATTTAGGACTCCGTTCTGATCGTGCCGATGTAATTATTCCAGCTGCTGAAATATTCTTAACGATTATGAAGGCGGGACATTTAAAGAATGTTGTGGCTCCACGTGTGGGTTTGGTGGATGGTATTATTCAGCAATTGATTCAAAAGAATTATGCAAAAATATTATCCGATTAACTCTTGCAAGTATTGAAAAAAGATATATTTTTGTGCCTATAAACACCTAGGTGGCGAAATTGGTAGACGCACCATCTTGAGGGGGTGGCGCTCGCAAGGGCGTGGCAGTTCGAATCTGCTCCTAGGTACAAAAAAGAAAGAGGAAAGTGTAAACTTTCCTCTTCTCATTTATTACAACCTATTTGCTCTAACAGTGATTTCGGCGATGTCCAATACCTGTATTTCCTGTTCTTTCTCCTTGACTTTTACTCCATCACGAAGCATAGTCATACAAAATGGACAAGCCGCTGCCACGATATTTGCTTTACTTTCAATGACGTCTTCCACACGTTCGACGTTGATATCTTTTTTACCTGGTTCAGGCTCTTTGAACATTTGAGCACCACCTGCGCCACAGCAAAGACCATTGTTTCGGCATCTTTTTAATTCCACTAAATCTGCGTCCAATGTTTCCAGCACTTTTCGAGGAGCTTCATACACTTCATTTGCACGACCTAAATAACAAGGATCATGATATGTGATTCTTTTTCCTTTGAATTCATTGCTATCATTAGGTTTTAATTTACCTTCATCAATTAAGGACTGGATTAATTGCGTATGATGTATGACTTCATAATGCCCCCCTAAAGCAGGGTATTCATTCTTGATAGTATTAAAACAATGCGGACAAGCTGTAACTATCTTTTTTATCTCATAGCCATCCAATACCTGAATATTCATCATGGCTTGCATTTGAAAGACAAATTCGTTACCTGCTCGTTTGGCAGGATCTCCAGTACAACTTTCTTCTGTGCCCAGTATAGCAAACTTAATACCTACGTGCTGTAATATTTTACAGATGTCACGCGTGATGCGTTGAGCTCGCTCATCGAATGAACCAGCACAGCCCACCCAAAATAATAAATCTGGCGCTTCTCCTTGCGCTAACAATTCAGCTACAGTAGGGATATGTATACGATTTTCCATAGAATTTGCAGTTTAATTTTGTACCCAATTAGCGCGATCTGCCTGTGCATATTTCCAAGGCGCGCCATTGTTTTCTAGATTTCCCAACATATTATTGATGCTGGAAGGAGCTTGTGATTCTTCCATAATGGCGTATTGACGTAAACCCATAATAATTTCCAATGGATTTATGTTCACAGGACATTGTTCTACACAAGCATTACAGCTTGTACATGCCCAAATTTCTTCTCTACTGATGTAGGAATCCAATAAGGATTTACCATCATCTACAAAAGATTTATTTTTATCTATATTCTTGCCCACTTCTTCAATACGATCTCTAGTGTCCATCATGATCTTACGTGGAGATAATAACTTTCCAGTGATATTTGCGGGACAAGATGCGGTACAACGACCACATTCTGTACAGGTGTAAGCATCCAACAAATTTTTCCAAGTCAAATCGTGAACATCCTTCACTCCAAAACGGCTTACTTCTCCAGATGGAGGAGGTAATGAAGGATCCAGCATGGCTTTTACTTCAGCAGTAACGCTCTCCATATTATTGAATTTGCCCTTTGGTTCCAAATTTGAAAAGTAGGTATTTGGAAAAGCTAGAATAATGTGCAAATGCTTTGAAATAGGTAAATAGTTCAAAAATGCCATAACACCTATGATATGGAACCACCAAGCAAAACGCTCTATAAAAACCAAGCTGCTAACTGTTTCTGGCAAAATTCCTACTATATATTGGCTGATAGGAAAGGAGCCCGCAGTGCTATAGTGATCGGTACCTAGTTGTTGTAATTTGTAATCAGCAGCATTCATTAATAAGAAAGCTGTCATCAATAGGATTTCTGTGATCAGAATGTAATTGGCATCTGATTTTGGCCAATTATTTAATTCGGGCTGATTTAGACGTTTTAATTTTAATACATTTCTGCGAATTAAAAATACCACACAGGATACGAATACTGTAAATGCAAGTACTTCAAATGAAGCGATCAAAAAGTCATAAAAGCCGCCTAGGAAAGATAATACACGATGCGTGCCCACAAGACCATCGATTAAGATTTCTAACATTTCAATGTTGATGATGCAAAATCCTACATACACAAATAAGTGTAAAATTGCAGGTATAGGTCTTTTGAACATTTTCTTTTGTCCTAAAGCAACGTGAAGCATAGTCTTCAGTCGCTCAGAAGGATTGTCAAATCTATTTACCGATTTCCCCAATCGAATATTACGATAGATCTTGCTTGCGTTTTTATAAAAAAACAAGACAGCAGCAATAAATACGATAGCAAATAGTAGTTGGCTTATCATAATGTTTATTCAGGTTTATAAACAAATATAATAATCTAATTAATATTATGCATGCATAATATAATATTTAGAAGAATTAAAAATAAATAAACAAAAAAAGGTGACTTTCTACAAAGTCACCTTTTTCTACATATAAATCGTTATTCTTATTTAATACCCAATTTAGTTTTTACGTCAGCTGATACATCTTCGCCACCAGCATAGTAAACAGCAGCACCAGAACCAATATCAAAGATATAAGCATAACCTTTTTCTTTAGCTACTGAAGTAATCGCATTCATTACTTTTGTTTGAATAGGAGCCATTAATTCTTGTTGTTTTTTAGCAACTTCCTCTTGTGCTACTTTTTGAACCTCTTGCACACGTTGTTGCATTTGTTGGTATTCTTGACCAATTGTTTGCAATTTAGTTTGTGTTTCCGCTTTATTAGCTTCGCTTTGGTTCAACATCAAATCGTTAGCTTCTTTTTCTTTCTTTTGAAGCTCCGTGATCATGCCTTCGATTTCCTTTTGCTTTGTTTCACTTAAAGTTTTAAGTGTAGCTGTTGCAGTTTTAAACTCTGCAGTTTGTTGAAATATTTCGTCAGCGTTGATATGTCCAATTTTTTGTTGTGCATTTGCAACAGAAGTAGCTGCAAACATACCTACTAATAATACTGCTCCTTTTAATAAATTTTTCATTCTTTTCATTTTAATCTCAATAATTACAAAAGTAATTTTTCTATACTATATTTTATATGTTAATAAATCAGTTTTATTCGACTATTAATTTCCTTGTAGCAATGAAGGATTAGGTTTGTAACCTAATTTAGTGATGACATCATTGCTCTTATCTAAAGCAGGGTTAACGTATAGGAATGTTAATTGACTTCCCTTATCTACGATAAAATCAAAACCTTGAGCTTTAGCATAATCTTGTACAGCTTTTGATACTTTATCCTGTACCGGCTGGAATAATCTAGCTCTTTCTTTTTCTAACTCACCACCGTAGCTAAATTTTTGACGTTGCAAATCTTTTACTTGTTTTTCTTTATTTACGATTTCATCTTCTCTACGTCTACGCATGTCTTCACTTAATAGTGCGTGATCATTTTGATAAGCTTTATACAATTTTTCGATTTCTGCATATTGATTATCAATTTCGTCTTGCCACTTTTTAGTTAAGTCGTCTATTTGTTTTTGGGCTGAAGTATACTCAGGTACATGTCTCAGGATATATTCAGAATCAACATAAGCCATGCGTTGCGCAAACGTAGCACTGATGCTTAATGTTAAGAATGTTAAAATTGCAAAAATCTTTTTCATATACTACAAATTACTTTTTTACTATAAGACAACAATTATACTAAAAAGTTTAATCTATTAAAAACCTCCCATATTTTGGATAATACTGAACGTAAAGCTTTGTTTCCAAGAGTCTGTACGCATACCAGGAATAGGGTCAAAGGCGTGTCCATAGTCAATACCCAACATACCAAAGATAGGTAAGAAGATACGTGCACCAACACCTGCCGAACGACGCATTTTGAATGGGTTCACTTCGGAGAATTTATTCCAAGTATTACCTGCTTCAGCAAATGCTAATGCAAATACTGTTGCTTGATCATTTAATAAAATCGGGTGACGCAATTCTAATTGATATTTCGCGTAAATAGGACTACCTGAGTTGATCGCAATATTTTGGTAACCATTACCTGTAGATGCAGGAATAATTGTACCATTTGCATAGCCTCTCATTGCAATGATTTCAGAACCTTGTAAGAAGTCAAAACCTTGCATACCGTCACCACCTAATTTGAAACGTTCGAATGTTGATGTTTCTGTTCTGTTAGTATAATTACCTAAATATCCGAATTGAGCTTGAGATTTTAAGATCAACTTACCAGCAATCTTTGTATACCATTGTGAATCAAATTTCCATTTGTGGTATTCTGTCCATTTGTACCGCACAGGATCTGGATCGGTTTTGTAATTGATATCATTCCATGATGAATATGGAGGCGTCAATGATACAGAGAATCGAATATTCGAACCCGAAGTAGGGTAGATAGGCGCATCTATAGAGTTACGGCTTATCTCTTGTGTAAAGTTGATGTTATAAGCAGTACCGTCAGAGAACAAGAAGTAGTTTCCGTAGTTCTGTAATTTATAACGTTGGAAAGACAATGAACTATTAATTTGGAAATAGTTGTCTGGCCATTGTAGACGTTTTCCCAATGAAGCAGTCACACCCGACATCCAAATACGTTGTAATTCTCTATCCGCAACCATTTGCTCTCCCGTATAGTAGTTGAAACCACCATAAGAAGAGTTCGAAGTATACGCACTCAAACCAAAGTAAATTGGTTTTTTACCACCTAACCAAGGTTCTGAGAATGAGAAACTATAGGATTGGTAACGTTTACCTGATGTTTGTCCACGAATACTCAACTTTTGTCCATCTCCACGAGGAAGTGGCTTCCAAGCTTCTTTTTTAAAGAAATTACTTGTAGAGAAGTTGTTAAATGTCAAACCTAATGTACCGATAATCTGTCCAGCACCGTAACCGCCCGATAGTTCTACTTGATCCGAAGGTTTTTCCACTACGTTGAATACCACATCAGTAGTACCTTCATCGTGGTTCATCGTAGAAGAAGGGATATCTGGAGTGATTTTTTGTTCGTCAAACATACCCAATTGAGAAATCTCACGAATACTACGCATGATCAATTCTCTAGAATACTTTTGACCAGGTTTTGTATAAATAGAACGCAACACTACACGGTCGTTTGTTACGTCGTTACCTTTTACGATGACATTGTTAATCGTGTATTGTTTACCTTCTGAAATTTGAATTTCAAGGTCAATAGTATCGTTATATATTCTTTTGATAATTGGATTAACATTGAATGTTAAATAACCATCATTTTGGTAAATAGCACTGATATCGTCACTATTACGTGTAGGCCCCATCAATTTACTTGTCAATTTCTCTTCAGAATAGATATTTCCTTTTTCTATACCTAAGATGATATTCAAAACAGAGTCTGTAAATTTCGTATTACCCGTCCAATCAATGTTACCTACATAATAACGAGGACCTTCGTACACTTCAATATCGATAGCAACTTCATTATTATCAAAACGGTATACCGAATCACGTATAATCTGTGCATCACGGTAACCCTTATCTTGCAGTTTAGCGACTAATTTTTCTTTTGCTTCTTTGTATTTATCATCTTTGAATTTGCCAGGGCCAAAGATTCTGTACCATTTACGAGGTCTTACACCTTTAAGGTATTTAGTAAGTTCACTGTTGCTGAATGTTTCATTTCCTGAGAAGTGAACACTATTAACTTTGATTTTTTTGTTTTTATCTACATCTACAACAACAATTTCGTTATTCGATTGAGCAGAATCTTTCAATGTCTGGATTTTAATATCCGGATACAAGAATGATTTTTCGCGTAAGAATTTGGTAATGGTATTTTTTGTAGATTGAAGCAAGTTGTCATTTACAATACGACCTGCATTTGCATTTAATCTTTTGTTGATTTCTTCGGTTTGTGATTTGCTAAGACCATTGATGTCAATGCGTGTCAAACGAGGTCTTTCTTGTACACGAATTTCGAAAAATATATTTTCTCCATCGATACGTGTCGCCCAAAGCTGTACATCTTCAAATAAGTTTTGAGCCATCAAATCTTTGATCACATTGGAAGTAGATTCACTGGGTACTTCGATATATTGTCCTACAGACAATTTGGAAATTGTAATCAAAACATCCGTATCCAGGTATTGAGCTCCTTTTACGGTCACTCCGGCAATGACATACTCTTTTGGTTGTAAGTAGCTAAATTCATCGGGATCCGAAAGATTGATAGGACCTTGAACTTGAGCAAAAGTATTGGACCAAGTGAATAATATAAATGCTAATGTCAGAATGTATAGTTGCTTCATTTATTTCTAATTATGGATGCTAAAGTACATCAAACTCTTGTTAATTTTTGTTAAAAGATAAATTATTGAAAACGGCGTTTAAATAGTCATTAAAGCTGTTCGCTGGTCTTTCCAAACCTTCTTTCGCGGTTTTGAAAATCGAGAATTGCACCAAATAAATCCTCTCTTGTGAAATCAGGCCATAGTTTTGGAGAGAACCACAATTCAGTGTAAGCCAATTGCCAAAGTAAAAAATTACTTATTCTTTGTTCTCCACTGGTACGAATCATCAAATCAGGATCAGGTGTTCCAGCAGTTTGAAGATTTTCAGAAAAAAGATTGTCATTGATGTCCTCAACCTTGATTTCGCCTTGAGCAACTTTTTGTGCTATATTCTTGGTAGTTTCGATTATTTCATCACGTGAGCCATAACTCAATGCTAATGTCAATACACAGGTGGTATTATTTTTTGTAAGTTCGATGGTGTCTGCCAATGTCTTTTGACAGTTTGAAGGTAGATTGGTAATGGAACCTATAGCTTTTACACGTACGCCATTTTCTTGGAAAGTAGGAAGCTCTTTATTCAACGAATTGATTAATAATTCCATTAAAGCTTGTACTTCCATTTTTGGTCGACTCCAATTTTCGGAAGAAAAAGCATATAAGGTAAGGTGTTTTACACCAACTTCAATCGCGCCTTCTAATACTTCGCGTACAGCAGTCACCCCATTTTTGTGTCCAAAAACTCTCAACTTACCCAATCCTTTCGCCCATCTGCCATTACCATCCATGATGATAGCAATATGTTGAGGTAGTTTTGATCTATCTATCTTATTCTTCAAGCTCATTCTCTTATCTTTTTATCCAGCAGTAGCAATTACGGTCAAATATAGTATACGTTAATGTAATTCCTGCTGTCATATACCCATCTTTACTTTTTCCATCGCCACGTGCCGTGCCACCATTCGCGTTCAAATTTTCAGAAGGATCAGCCAAATATCTCCAATCATTGGTGTCAAAAGGACGAGGATTGGCACCGCCTACCGTGATATTTGGAAAACTGATATCAGTCGGTAAACTGGTAGCGTAGTCGCGGTTCACATTATCCAAATAATCCGTAAAAGCCACTCGATAGTTTGCTTCGATACCAATTGCCCAAGCACTATTTAATTTATACTTGATACCTACAGCCAAAGGTATTGCAATATTCCAATTAGGATATACCTGAGCATTAGATTGCTCGTCGTACTCTAACTTTAACGGTCTTAGCAAGACTTTATTTTGGTCGTAATAAATATATGGGTCATGTTTAATTGCTGCGACACCAACCGAAACATAAGGTGTCAATTTTGATTTATGTCTGCTATCAAAGTAGGTCCAGAAATTAAAATCCAATCCCAATGCTACTTCTGTAATTTGATTTCTAAATTTTAAATTACGGATTTGCTGATGGTCATTTTCAAAATCCTGATCATTTCCTGAGATAAGTAAGTGGTTAGCACTTAATTTTAAACCCCATGTAGGATCAAGATTGTATTTAACAAAAAGACCTCCTCCATAATTTTTAAAATAGAATGGATTAGAAGTATTGATGTCACCCATGTAGCCTGTTGCCGCACCATTAGCACCAATTTCGTACCGTTGCGCATAGATTTCTAGCGACAACAACGATAAGAGGGTTAATATGGTTAAGCGTAAAAAACTCAAAGTCGTTTATTTTGGTTGTAAAGATAAAATTTTTGGAATAATTGTAATGATTTAAAGTAGGAAAACTCTATTAATAGTTTCTTACATCGATTCCCCAAAGCAACTTCTCTCGTAAAGTTCCAAAATAACTGTCATTCTGCAGTCTAATTAAATTTATCTCAAATGGTGCTTTACGAATAGTAATCTCAATATCTGTGGATAGTGTTTCACTTTTTGAGTCACAACTTAAAATATATTTGTCCGTTCTGCTTTCAATTTTTAGCTTGAGCGTCATGTCAGCTGAAACCACGATAGGGCGTACATTTAAATTATGTGGTGAAATAGGGGTAATCACAAAATTACCACTTCCGGGCATAATAATTGGACCTCCACAACTCAAGGAATAGGCGGTGGAACCTGTTGGTGTTGCAATGATCAATCCATCTGCCCAATAAGAATTTAACAATTCATCATTAAGCAAAGCATTTACGGTAATCATTGAGGAAGAATCAAATCTGAAAACAGTAATATCATTCAGGGCAAAGTTATCCTGACCAAATAATTCTTTTTGATCACTTTCCACACTCAGAAGTGTTCTTTTTTGAATCGTATATTGATTTTCTAAAATTTTGCTTAAAGCAGATTCGATATTTTCTTTCGGAATATTAGCCAAAAAGCCCAAACGTCCCAAATTGATACCTGCTATCGGAATGCCAGAATCTCGAATGACCGAAACAGCCGCCAACATGGTGCCATCGCCTCCAAGACTCAACAGAAAGTCAATGTCTTTTGGAAGATCAAGATGTGTATCAAAAGTCGTAAGATTCAACGGACATTTGCTAGTATTTAATAGGAAATCATAAAATTCACGATAAATGACGACTTCAATTTTTTTACTTTCCAAATAATTGAATAGTGTCTCAATGAATGGAGTGATAGATGTATTAAATACTCTTCCAAATATGGCAATCTTTTGATGTTGCATTTTTGCAGATTTGATATTCCTTACAAAGGTGCGAAGAATTGCTTATAAATCTAAATAATTCATCAAAAGGTCGTATCTGTCTTGTATATCAGACTGTGCACCACCATCTCTAAACGTAGCTTTGACGACATAATCATTTCGCCATAACGATGCTATAACTGAAGAAATATTTGTTTTATTTACTTTGATGGTCATTTCCAATTTTGAACTATCTGGAATTTGATGAACCGCCGTGCTCAGAATGGAAGTATTTTCGGCTTCTATGATACGTGCTACATGTGAGAGCGCATTATCGCGCATACCTAATTCCAGTACAATAATGGCGCCTTCGTCATTACCCAGGGTACTATTCAAGGCAGTTAACAATCCTTGCTTGGTCAGCACACCCTGGTACTCATGGTTTTTATTCAAAATAGGAATAAAGCAATAGTCAAATGCGACCATACTTTGCAACGCGTCATAGATGTGTTGGTAGTCAAAAAGGTAAACTGATTTGAAAAGAATCTTTATAGTTTCAAGAGAAGCGTACGGATCAATTTGATCTAATAAGACATCTTCGGTGATGATACCATAAAAAATTTGATCTTCGACAACCGCCAATTGTTTCAGGTGATTGTCCATCATTTTGTTTAAGGCAAAGTCAATGCTGTCAGAAAGTAAAACTTCGTGGTAATCAGTAGATATGTGTTGTCCTATGAACATGACTATGCTTTATTAAGTTAAACTTTAATTATTGCAAATCGTTTAATAAATATTGAAAAAAAATGGAGCAAAAGCAAAATTAACGGAATAAATATTGTAATTTATATCCATATTCGAGCATTATTTTTTATTTTTACGCGTCCTGATTTGTAGAGAAAACCGTGACAGATCGTATCATATGGCTGAAGACAAGAAGAAGTTTATACAGATAAGAGAAGTAATACGTAAGAAAAGCCCAGGTTTGGCCAAATGGATTCCAAGTCCTTTAGTAAGCTATCTTGAAAGAACTATACATGAAGATGATATCAATGACATCATGTACCGTTTTAGAGATCTGAAAGGGTTAGATTTCGTAGATGCTCTGATCAATGATTTAGGAGTTGATGTGGTATTGGAAGGGGAGGAAAACATTCCGAAAGACGATAGTGTTATTTTTGCTTCAAATCATCCGCTTGGTGGATTAGATGGTATTGCATTTATGCAAGCAATAGGACGTGTACGTAAGGATGTGAAATTTTTAGTCAACGATATACTCATGAATGTGGTTAATTTAGAACCGTTGTTTGTGGGAGTTAATAAGATCGGGGGACAAAATAAAAGTGCAGTATCGGCGATTGAAGAAGCTTATGCTGCTGATCATGCTTTGTTAGTATTTCCTGCAGGACTAGTTTCCCGCAAGATCAAAGGACAAATAGTAGATTTGGAATGGAAAAAAAGTTTTATTTCCAAGTCCAAAAAATATAAAAAGGATATTATTCCAGTATATATTGAAGGAAGAAATTCCAATTTTTTTTACAACCTTTCTAATTGGAGAAATAGATTAGGCGTAAAATTTAATTTAGAAATGTTGTATTTAGTGGATGAGTTTTTTGCGCAACGCAATCAGCGTGTCACCATTCGTGTAGGGGAGCGTATTCCTTATACAACATTTGATAATTCAAGGAATGAAAAACAGTGGGCTGCAGAAGTGAAGCAGTTGGTATACGATTTGAAGACGCAGAAATAATTATATGGAAGAAATTATTGCTCCAGTTGAGAGAGAATTGATTAAGGCAGAGTTGACGAGAGAAGCTTTTTTACGTTATACTAATAACGGCAACAACGAAGTGTATTTGGTTAACTACCATACAGCGCCCAATATTATGCGTGAGATAGGTCGTTTGCGAGAGGTAACTTTTAGAGCAGCGGGAGGAGGCACAGGTCAAGCATTGGATATTGATGAAAACGATACATGTACGCATAATTATGATCAATTAATAGCATGGAATCCAGATGATGAAGAGATTATTGCGGGATATAGAACTATTCGTTGTGATCAATCTGTAGATGAGAATGGAGATATTCATTTGTCCACCTCGCATTATTTTCAGTTTTCAGAAGAATTTAATAAAGAGTATTTACCTTATACGATTGAATTAGGTCGTTCATGGGTGCAACCCAAGTATCAGCCTTCTATAGATAACCGCAAAGGTTTATTTTCATTGGATAATCTTTGGGATGGATTAGGAGCATTAGTAGTAATCAATCCTGATATTAAATATCTTTTTGGAAAGGTGACCATGTATCCACACTTTAATGCTGAAGCTCGTGACTTGCTGATGTATTTTATGGAAACATATTTCCCAGATCGTAAAAATTTGGTGAAACCATTACCACATCTTAACTTAGGCTATAAGACAGATATTTCTAAATATATCGGCTTATTCGATGGGTTGAATTATAAAGATGGTTATAAGGTCCTAAATAAACATATTCGTGAGTTAGGCGAAAATATTCCTCCTTTGATCAATACGTATATGAATCTTTCGCCAACTATGATGACCTTCGGTACGGCTTTGAATGATGAATTTGGTGAAGTCGAAGAAACGGGTATATTAATTACTTTAGAAGATATTTATGTTCCGAAAAAAGAACGTCATATCAGTACATTTGAAAGAGACAAAGTATTTGTAGAGAAATAAGACTGCAAGAATTTTATAAAGAATAGAGCCTTTTATCGATGAGATAAAAGGTTTTTTTATTAAGAAAGTCACAACGACTCTCTTTATTCAACCTTTGAAATATCCAATAAAGATTTCGGTAAGTTATCGATTAATAAAGATGGGGAGACCACTTCGTAGTGCTGGGCTAATTTATCTCCTGTATAGCCATGTATAAAACAGCCTAAAATTGCAGCCTCTTGTGGATTTAAACCTCTTGCCAACAAAGCTGCTATACATCCCGTGAGTGCATCACCCATTCCGCCTTGAGCCATTGCAGGATTGCCAGTGGAGTTTATGAATACTTTGCCATTAGGTGTGCATATATAGGTGTATTGATTTTTTAAGACGATGATTATCTTTAATTTTTCTGCAGACATTTTGGCTGTTTGTAAACGTTCATACCATGATTCGTGCTGGCCGAATAATCGGTCAAATTCATTTACATGTGGGGTTATTATTAAGGATTCATGAGGATTCTTTGGAAAATCTTCCAACTGCAAAACATTCAATGCATCAGCGTCTAAGACTAATGGGGTGTTTTGCCTTAAAAAATAATGTACTAGTTCTTTTGCTTTTTCATCCGTGCCTAAGCCTGGACCGATAGCAATAGAAGAGAATTTTTCAAGGTTTATATCTTTGAATTGATTAATGTTCTTCGTCATCAGTTCAGGAGCTAAAACATTCGCGAAAGGGAAAAAATCAGAATTCGTCAATAATGTTATGAGCCCAGCTCCTGTTTTTAAGACTGCTTTCGCGCATAATAAACTTGCTCCACGCATGTGTGGACTTCCCGCACAGACCAATACATGTCCGTAGGTGCCTTTATGTGTGAACTTCTTTCGTCTAGGCAACAATGATTTTGCGGCTTCTTTATCTACCCATAAATATTCCGAAGTAATAGATTGTATATATTCTTGTGATAAACCAATATCTACAACTTCAAAATCTTCAGTAACCATTTGAGATTCGGGAAGAGTAAAGAAAAACTTTGGTCTTTGAAAGGAAATGGTTAACTGTGCTCGAATTCCATTGTAGGAATTGTAATTGAAGGAATCAACATTGCAACCTGATGGTACATCTACGGAAACAATAAAATTACTGTTTGTATTGATGTGTTTAAAAATAGACGTAAAAAATAAATCCAGTTCTCTATTAAATCCTGATCCTAAAATTGCATCTATGGCTACATCAAACGTTGGAGGTAAATCATTTAGTGCAGTACAATGTAATATAGGAACTTCTGTTTGTTTAAGTCGCTCGTAGTTGATTACAAAGTCATTAGATTCGGAATTGAATTTTTCTAATATATAGACTTTAATATTTTTAAAACCTGTTTGATGCAAAAGTCTTGCAATTGCTAAGCCATCTCCACCATTATTTCCTTTACCAACAATAATGTACACTTCTCGTTCCGGATTGCAATAGCTTATGAAAGCTTTTATAAAAGCTATGGCTGCTTTTTCCATTAAGTCGACAGATGGAATTTTTAAGTTTTCGCAAGTGTAGGCATCTGCCATTCGCATCTGTTGATTAGTAATAAGATTGAGCATATTTTTTATATGCAATTTAATAAAATTGTGAGTAAAATAATATAGCCTTTTATCGATGAGATAAAAGGCTATATTATTAAAGGATATTATTATTTAAATATTATTAAAAAGGAGCGTCGTCAGGCATATCGTTCATACGAGAAGGCATGGTGATACCACCGCCACCCATGAAATCATCAAATGAGGATGAAGGCGACATCGCTGAACCACTAAAAGGAGAATCATTACTTCCGAATGAATCACCTCCACCCATTCCACCAAAGTCTTCATCCAAATCCGTAAATTTCACATATTTACCTACGAATTTCAACGGAACAATACCTGTTTCACCATTACGGTGTTTCGCAATGATAACTTCACCTACACCTGCAGTCGAACGACCTTCTTCGTCTTCTGTCAAACCATAATATTCTGGACGGTATAAGAATAATACCATATCGGCATCCTGCTCGATAGAACCAGATTCACGTAAATCGGATAACATTGGACGTTTACTATTTCCAGGACGTGACTCTACGGCACGGCTCAATTGGGACAAGGCTAATACAGGTACGTTCAATTCTTTCGCAACAGATTTCAATGCACGCGAAATACTACCGATTTCTTGCTCACGGTTACCGCCGCCTTTTCCTTCCGATTTACCATGCATTAACTGCAAGTAATCCACAATAACCATTTGAATATCGTGTTGCGCTTTTAGACGACGGCATTTTGCACGGAACTCAAATACGTTCAACGCAGGCGTGTCATCAATAATAATTGGAGCTTCTGTCAAGCGACCAATACGCGAGTGTAACTGTTGCCATTCGTGATCGGCAAGGTTACCCTTTTTTAATTTTTCTTGTTCGATTTCGGTTTCACCTGCAATAAGACGATTAACTAACTGAACCGATGACATCTCCAAAGAAAATACAACGACAGGTCTCTGGTGGTCTACTGCTGCATTACGCGCTACCGACAGTACAAAGGCCGTTTTACCCATCGCAGGACGAGCCGCGATAATAACTAAATCGGATGGTTGCCATCCAGAAGTCATTCTATCCAATGCGGTCAATCCAGAAGGAATCCCTGTAAGACCGTCCGTACGATCACGTAATAATTCAAGGTTGTTGATCGCTTCACGCATAATGTCATCCATTTTACGTGAGTCTCTTCTTAAGTTGTTTTGAGCAATATCAAATAGACTTTTCTCCGCTTGATCTAATAAATCAAAAATATCAGATGTCTCATCATAAGAGGAATTGATAATTTCTGTTGAAACTTTAATTAACTCACGTTGAATATATTTTTGCGAGATGATACGTGCGTGGTATTCAATATTAGCTGCAGAAACAACTCTATCTGTTAATTGCGTAATATAATAAGCGCCACCCACCATTTCCAATGCACCCATTTTGCGCAATTCGGCAGTGACCGTCAAAATATCTATAGGAGAAGTTTTTTGAAACAAAGAAAAAATTGCTTCAAAAATCTTTTGATGTGCTTCTTTATAAAATGAATCTGGCTTCAAAATATCAATGACTTCACTCAGTGCATTTTTCTCCAACATCAATGCGCCAAGTACTGCCTCTTCCAAGTCTACAGCTTGAGGAGGTAGCTTACCTAAACCACTAATCATGTTATTCAGACTAGTACGTTTTTTATTGACATTAGCTCTGTTAAAGTTTGTGTTTTGACCCGAAAATTCTTGCTCCATTATCCCGTTGATTATTTCTGTTTTTCAATAGATTCACTCTTGTGTTATACCAGTAAATCATCGTATAACAAAAGTAGTAAAAATACTTTCCATAGCGATTTTTAATTGTTCACATTCCTTTGTGAAGTAATTTTTGTAAATGCATTTTGTTCTATTTTATAACGGTTTATTATTAACATCTATTGTGGAATATGTGTGGACTGGGTTGTTAATATATTGTAAAACAATCCTTTAAAAATATGTGGAAAACTCTCTGCTGTGTTAATAACCTGAAATTGGTTGTTGTATCAATTGCTTGATTATACCAAGGTAAGTTAGTTTTTCATTATCAGTACTTTAAGAAAATTTCGTGTCGTAAAGAGCAATTTTTTCTTTTTTATAGTACATAAAATATATACTATCTTTGTCGTATGTCAAATGAAGCTTCTACACTAAAACCATATAAGTCGAAAGACGGAGGAAAAAAAGAACAAGTCGCAGATATGTTTAACAATATCTCGAAGAAATACGATCTTTTGAATCGTCTTATGACGATGCGTATTGATGTTATATGGCGTAAAAAAGCAATCAAATTACTTCAGGCTATTCAGCCACAAACCATCCTTGATGTAGCGACAGGAACAGGTGATTTTGCAATTGAGTCAATTAAGATTTTGGGACCAAAGAAAATTATTGGGGTCGATATCTCGCAAGGAATGTTGGAAGTTGCTAAAGAAAAGATTGTAAAGAAAGGGCTTCAAGAAGTATTTGAAGTGCAATTAGGTGATTCTGAAAATCTTCAATTTGCGGATAATTCATTTGATGCGGTAACCGTTGCCTTTGGGGTTCGTAATTTTGAAGATTTGGAAAAAGGCCTTTCTGAAATTCATCGCGTCTTGAAGCCAGGAGGTAAAGCTATTATTTTGGAATTGTCGAATCCAACGGCTTTTCCAATCAAACAGTTCTATAACTTTTATTTCCACAAAATTGTACCTGCATACGGTAAATTGATCTCTAAAGATTCAAGTGCGTACTCGTATTTGCCGGAGTCTGTGGCGAAATTTCCGGATGGACAGCGTTTCGCAAAAATTACGGATAAAGTTGGGTTTGCTTCTACTCATGTAAGACCCCAAACTTTTGGATTCTGTACGATTTACGAAGCTTCAAAATGATCAAATATGGCTTTACTATAATTATATCTTTTCTGCTAACAATTTCCACATCGTTGGCACAGAGTTTTGTGAGTTTCCCATTTAGCGGTTATGATGAAGATGCCGTAATTCAGATTGGGTTTCAGTATAATTATATAAATCAAAACTATCAATTGAAATTAAAGGATAATTGGAAGCAATTATTTGACAATTTCGATGATGATGCGCAGGATATTACTTATCTGGGAGGAATAAAATCTGTTAATAGCAAACGTTCACATGGATTTGCTATAGGTATTCCTATGGATTTCAGATGGAGTGAGAGACTTTCGATAAATTTCTCGCCTTCATTTAATATTCTTAATTCTCACAGCATTGACTACACGCCTTTAGATGTGGAGAAAGCTATTATTTCTCGTAAATCCAAACATATATTACAGGACTTAAGAGGGGATAATTTTACTTCGTTCGAATTTCCTATTGGACTGAATTATCGTTCGGAAGAAAAAAGATTTTTTAATTCCGATTCCAAATATCGAGCCTATATGTTGGGTGGAGTTCGACTTACAAGATGGACGGGGCTTTTAAATCAGTATTCTGACCTTATTGTTGAGAAAAGAAACAAAAGACCAATATCCGATGCTATTATCCTTAGACCTGAATATATGTCTTGGGAAGCAGGGTTGGGGTTTAATTTTTATTTATCTTACTTTAAGGTTTCACCAGAAGTGAGATTCAGTCAAAGTCTCAATAATGTATTGAGTACAAATCATATTTTATCTGCGGAAAACAAATTTATGGCTCCAATAGATCGAGGATTAATTCGCAATATCTATTTTAGCCTCATATTTCAATAAAAATGAGAACAGTTTTTATTACAGGTGCTAGTTCGGGAATAGGCGCTGCTTGTGCTAAGGTATTAGCAAAAGAAGGAAATTATAGGTTGCTTCTATGTGCGCGTCGCGAAGATAGGTTGGCGCAATTGAAAGAAGAATTGCAACAATCTGTCGAGGTTGAAGTACATACTTTTGTGTTGGATGTGCGCAATAAGGAAGAAGTATTTACAGCTATAGATACTCTACCCCAAGAATGGAAAAATATTGATGTATTAATCAATAATGCTGGTCTTAGTCAGGGATTGGATCCTATTCAAGATGGTGATACAGATGATTGGGATCGTATGATTGATACGAATGTTAAAGGTTTGTTATATGTCACAAAAGCTGTTACGCCTTTGCTGAAACAAAGCTCCAATGCACATATCATTAATTTGGGCTCAATCGCGGGTAAGGAAGTTTATCCAAACGGTAATGTGTATTGTGCCACAAAACATGCTGTGGATGCATTAAATAAAGGGATGCGTATCGATTTGTTGCCTTTTGGTATTAAAGTGACAGCGATAAATCCAGGTATGGTTGAAACCGAATTTTCGGAAGTAAGATTTCATGGAGATAAGGAACGTGCAAAATCGGTGTATAATGGTTTGATACCATTGAGTGGTGAAGATATTGCGGAGACAATTGCTTTTGTATTGTCTCGTCCTGAACATGTGAATATTAATGATTTGCTGATTATGCCTACGGCGCAAGCAAATGGAACTATTGTAAACAGAAAATAATTGTATTATGTCATTAGAATTAAAAATTAATCAAGATA
Source organism: Sphingobacterium sp. SGL-16 (assembly GCF_011043515.1). Lineage (NCBI taxonomy): Bacteria > Pseudomonadati > Bacteroidota > Sphingobacteriia > Sphingobacteriales > Sphingobacteriaceae > Sphingobacterium > Sphingobacterium sp. SGL-16. The sequence goes on from NZ_JAAKGQ010000003.1 coordinate 61,149, forward strand.
TCAAAGCGGCAATGATCGCTAAAGATGCTGTGCGTTTGAGAGGATTACGTGCGGTGAAAGCTGCTATTTTGTTAGCAAAAACCGAGAAAGCTGGAGTTGAGGAATTGACAGAAGATGCTGAAATAAAAGTGTTACAAAAATTAGTAAAACAACGCAAAGAATCTGGTGAAATCTATAAAGCACAAGGTCGTGAGGATTTATTTCAAACAGAATTTGAAGAGCAACAAGTAATCGAAGAATATCTTCCGAAACAATTATCTCGTGAAGAAATCGAGGTAGTGGTGAAAAATATCATTGCTGAAACTGGTGCTGCTGGCATGAAAGATATGGGTAAAGTGATGGGTGCTGCAAATGCACAATTAGCTGGTAAAGCAGACGGTAAGACGATCTCTGAAATCGTAAAATCAAGCTTAGCATAACCTTCATGAGCACCACTTGGATAGTTCGAGAATTTGCTGACTTGACAAGTCTTGAGTTGTATAAGATTTTACAACTTCGCATCAATGTGTTCATGCTAGAACAAGAATGTTTGTATCCTGAATGTGATAACAAAGATTTGAAAGGTAAACACTTGATGGGGATAATTAATGATGAGGTAGTAGCTTATGCGCGATTGCTTCCGCCAAATGTATCTTATACGGATGCATCAATTGGTCGGGTAGTCGTTAACCCCAATGCTCGCCATTTGAAATTAGGAACAGAACTTATGCGACAAGCTATTTCAGCAATGCGTAAGTATTTTCCATATGAAGCTATCCGAATTAGTGCACAAGCGCATTTACAAGCTTTCTATGAAAATGTAGGTTTTGTACGGGTAAGTGAAGAACCTTATTTAGAGGATAATATTCCCCATGTAGAAATGGTGTTAGCATAAAAAGGAAGGCTTTACAAATTTGTAAAGCCTTCCTTTTTATTATCCCTCTAATTCCATTATTTCTTCTGCTAATGTTTCCCAATTTTGTTGCAATTGGTCATATTCAGCTTTCGCAGTATTATAATTTCGAGTTGCTTCTTGCAATTTGATGGCATCCGAGTAAACTTCCTCTAAAGCTAAATGTGCTTCTAATTGTTTTACTTCCGATTCTTTTGTAGCAATCTGCTCCTCTAATTGTGCTAACTCTTTATTTTTCTTCAATAATATTCTTTTTGTATCATCCGAAGGCGCTTGCTTTTGTTTTTTCGGCTTTTCTTTGACTACCTTTTTATCTTCTTTAGGTTCTGCTTTTATGACACGTTTGGCATTCCATTCTTCGTATTCCTGATAAGTACCTGGGTATTCTTTGATTTCTTTGTTTTCGATAAACCAAATTTTATTAGCTACATTATCCAAGAAATAACGGTCATGGGATACGACGATGAAAGTTCCTTCGTATTGTTGCAAAGCTTGAATCAAAATATTTACCGAAGCCATATCCAAGTGGTTGGTCGGCTCATCGAGTACCAAGAAGTTGGCATCCGCAGTCAAGGCTTTTGCTAAGGCAACACGTGATTTTTCACCTCCCGAAAGGACTTTGATTTTTTTGAAAGCATCATCGCCTGTGAATAAGAAACAGCCTAAAATAGAACGCAATTCCGTTTCGGTATGTTTTGGCGCGAATGCTTGCATTTCTGCAATAATGGAATTTTCCAAGTGCAAAGCCTCCAATTGATGCTGTGCAAAGAAAGTTTGGGAAACATTATGTCCTTTTATAGCTTTACCTTCGAAATTTTGGTCTGCATCCGCTACTATACGCAATAGGGTAGACTTACCTTTACCATTGGCACCGATTAAGGCAATTTTATCGCCCTTTTCAATTAATGCGCTCGTATTGCGAAGAATTTCCAAATTCGGGTACGACTTCGAAATATTTTCCAAAGTCACCACATGACGACCCGAAGGTTTAGAAAACTTAAAGCTGAAGTTTACTTCTGGATTGTCATCATCAACATCGTCCACACGCTCCATACGTTCCAAAGCCTTGATACGAGACTGAGCCATTTTAGCTTTTGAAGCTTTGGCACGGAAACGTTCAATTAACTTTTCTTCCTGCTTGATTTTAGCCTGCTGATTTTTGAATTGTCCCGCTTGGATTTCATTACGCATAGCTTTTTCTTCTAAATAGAAGCTATAATTACCTGCATACAATGTCAATTTACCTTTGCGGGATTCTACAGTTTTTTTGATAATTCTATCTAAGAAATATCTATCGTGCGACACAATGACAATGGCACCTTCAAATGCTTGTAAGTAATTTTCCAACCATTTGATGGAAGGTAAGTCCATGTGGTTGGTCGGCTCATCCAATAGTAAGATATCAGGCGCTTGCAATAGAATTCGTGCCAACATCACACGCATACGCCAACCTCCAGAGAACGTCGCAAGCGGTCTTTTTTGTTCTTCTTCCGAAAAACCAAGACCCGCTAGGATTTCATGCGCACGGAATTCGATGTTGTATCCATCCAAAGCTTCAAACTCCATTTGTTTGTCGCTTAGTTTGTTTAGGATATCATCCGAATAATCCGTTTCTAATTTCTTAAGTAGATTTTCTATTTCTGTATGCAGCTGATTTTGGCGCTCGAAAGCCTCCATAGCTACATGTAAAATGCTTTTTTCCGAATGGTAAGACAATAAATCTTGGTTCAAATAACCAATTTTCAAGTCTTTGGCCATTGAAATGGTACCTGAGGTAGGTGTGTACTGTCCGACGATTAAACGCAATAAAGTGGATTTACCCGCACCGTTAGCACCGATTAAACCTACTTTGTCTCCCGGCTTGATGTGCCAGTTTGCTTCGTCGTACAAGGCTCTTGAGCCAATTTCAAATGTTAAGTTATTTATTGATATCATTTCGAATGCAAAAGTAGTGAATATTTCTGCTTCTTTTCTACCTTTGTAGCTACGCAAAAAGGATTATCATTTTTGGAATAAAGATTCATATTTATAATGTACAAACTAGTAAAACCAATTTTCTTCTCGATGCAGCCAGAACAGGCACATCACACCGTTACGAATGGATTACGCAACTTCACGAAAGTGTGGGGAGCAAAGTCGCTATTAAAGTCGATTTACACGGTAGAAGACCCTCGTTTGGAAAGAGAAGTGTTTGGTTTGAAATTCAAAAATCCTGTAGGATTGGCAGCTGGTTTTGACAAAAATGCTGAGTACATTGAAGATATGGCAAATTTTGGTTTCGGATTTATCGAAATCGGAACAGTGACTCCAAAACCTCAACCAGGAAATGATAAACCACGTATGTTTCGTTTGGTAAATGATGAAGCGCTAATCAACCGTATGGGTTTCAACAATCAAGGTGCGGATGTAGCAGCAGGTCGTTTGAAACATCTTAAAAAGCGTAATGGTGTCATTATCGGTGGAAATATTGGTAAAAATAAAGTGACGCCAAATGAAGAAGCTGTTAATGATTATATCTACTGTTTTCATGCATTATATGAGTATGTAGATTATTTCGTGGTGAATGTAAGTTCGCCGAATACACCGGGATTACGTGATTTGCAAGAGAAAGGTCCGTTGATGCATATCTTAAATACTTTACAAGGTTTGAATGCTGAAAAGCCTCTAGCAAAACCAATCTTATTGAAGATAGCACCAGATTTGACAGATTCGCAATTGGATGATATTGTTGAAATTGTAACGGAAACAAAAATTGCTGGATTAATCGCTACGAATACGACGATTTCGAGAGAAGGATTACAATCTGATCCGAACTTAGTGAAAGAAACTGGAGGAGTGAGTGGAAAACCATTGACCAAACGTTCGACAGAGGTGATCAAATATATTCATACTAAATCTAATGGCGCATTTCCAATTATTGGGGTAGGTGGTATTCATTCGGCTGAAGATGCCATAGAGAAATTGAATGCTGGAGCATCTTTAGTGCAAGTATATACTGGTTTTATTTATGAAGGCCCAGCATTAGTAAGTAATATCTGTAAAGGATTATTGAATAAGAAATAACGTCTTAGCATAATATTGTTAAAATATGTTAATAAGAAAATGACACAACCAATTTTGGCATAAGTATTGAATAAGTTTTAGTAATTCATAATTTAGGTTAATAATTGGTTAGTTAAGAATCCTTCAATCTCCCCGGTTGAAGGATTTTTTTTAATATTATTTAACAATAAAACATTGTATTTAGGTATTATAATTGCTAATTTTCATCCAAACAAAAAAACAGATTATGGTTACAATAAAAAGAATCCTTCCTCTAACAATATTGCTTGGCGGATTGATGATGACAGGATGTGTCAGCAATAAAAAATACGCTGCCTTAGACAGTCAATACAAAGACTTAGGTCAACTGTATCAAAAAACACAGTTGGAACTGACGGAAAGCCGTGCGAAAGTCAAAAGCTTAGAAGATCAACTAGAGTACGAACGTAAAAATAATGCTGCTTTGAAAGAAGCGTATGCTAAATTACAAGGTACATTGGATCAAAGTATCGCGCAAAACTCTCAAGGAAATGTTAACATTTCAAAGTTGGTGGACGAAATCAATGCTTCGAACAAATACATCCAACATTTAGTGAACACTAAAAATAAGTCAGACTCCTTAAACATGGTGTTGACTAACAATTTGACACGTTCATTGAGCCGCGAAGAATTGAAAGATGTGGATGTACAAGTATTAAAAGGTGTAGTTTACATTTCATTGTCGGATAACATGCTTTATAAATCAGGTAGTTATGAAATTTCTGATAAGGCAGGAGAAACATTAAGTAAGATTGCCAAGATTATTCAAGATTACAAAGATTACGAGGTGTTGATTGAAGGTAATACCGATTCGGATCCAATTTCTAAACCGAATATTCGCAACAACTGGGACTTATCAGCTTTGCGTGCTTCGTCGGTAGTACAGGCTTTACAAAATACATATGGTGTAGATCCTAAGCGATTAACAGCTGGAGGTCGTGGTGAATATAATCCTATTGCTGATAATTCTACTACAGCTGGTAAAGCAAGAAATAGACGTACGCAAATCATTATTACGCCTAAGTTGGATCAATTTATGGAGTTAATTGATCAAGCTCCTGAGACAGAATAAATCATTCGGATAAGAGATTTTCGTTAAAAAGTATAAAATTAAGTCCTTGGTTCATTACCAAGGACTTTTTCTTGTAATTTGGCATGATTGTTCGTGTCAAAGAGTATGTCAAAAATCATTACTAATCATTATTTATTTATACTGTTTTGTGCAGTATTTTTGTCAAGCTGTAGTTCAATATATATGCCTAATGTTCCAGCGACGCCGATGTTTAAAAATGCGGGTGAAGTTTATGTTGCAGGACATTTTAATGCGAAAGGAAATATTTCGGCTACTGCTGGTGCTGCTCTTAGTGAGCATATAGCAGTTATTGCAAATGGTTCTTCTGTCAACACTGGCGCAAGTAATAACGATTATTTTCGTCAGCAATTAGTAGAAGGAGGAATTGGCTACTTTACAGCTATAGGAAAAGAAAAAAGACAGGTGTTGGAAATCTATGGAGGCTATGGTATAGGAAATACAAAGGATTTCAAGCAGCGTGCTTCTATCTACGGTTATGAGTTGGTGGAGTCGCGAGAAATGAATTTTGATAAAATATTTTTACAGCTAAACTATTCATCTACACGCAAAAAGAAAATAAATATTTTTGGTGACAAAAAAGAATTAAACTATGGTACCGCAATTCGTCTAAGTAGAGTAGGGATGAAAGAATTTTGGTTGAATGGAGCAACTTCTCCAACAGAAGAAAATTTCTTTATTGAACCTTTGTTTTATACCCGTATGCAATTGGTTAATGGTTTGCAACTACAATATACCAATGGCTTTAATATAGGATTAAACAACAATGAGTATTTGAAAGCGGGTAATTCTGTATTTACGTTAGGATTAGTTTACACATTTGGAAAATAAAATTTACATATGAAAAAAATAGGTTTATTAGTTATAGTAGCAACCGTCTTCATATTGAGCGGTTGTGCATTGAATCAAAAGGCGCAAATAGCTGCTTTAGGGAAATTCAATTATGATGTTACATCGGTAAATAATATGCGAATCGCTGGAAGAGATATCAATTCATTTGAAACAAATGGTGGCGTATCATTAAGTAGTCTTCCAGGAATTGCGATGGCGTTGTTGACTAAGGATTTACCTTTGGAGGCCACAGTTAATCTTCAAATGACTAATCCAACTTCAACAGTTACTAAGATTAATGAATTTAAATATTTAATCGAAATGGGCGGAAAGCCTTTGTTTGAAGGATCGGTAAATGAAAATATTAATTTGGCTCAGGGTCAAAGCATGGTTGTTCCTTTGAGTTTCAGAGCGAATTTGTTTGGAGTAGCTAAAGAAAAGGGTATTGAAAAAGTGTTAAGTGATATTTTTACACGTAACAGCGATGCTTTCTTAGCTTTGAAAATAAAACCGTCTGTGAAAATTGGTGGCAAAAATTACTTCTATCCAGGATATATTACTGTAGATAAAGATTTTGGAAGATCCATTTCTAAAGCGGTAGGAAGAAGCTTAAATTAAAATATGCGGACAATGGGCTATTATCTATTAAAGGTATATCCCGTTGTCCATTCTATATAATCTGCTTTTCCTTTGTGTGCTTTGATGGAAACACCTGCGTTGAGATTTTTGTACACATAATACCTAAATCCTGCTCTTAAAAATATCTTTTGTATTTCACCATTGAAATCTTGGTTATGAATGTAATATCCAATATTACCATTTAGAAGCAAGTCTTGATTTAACACGTGCGCTACATAAAAGCTTGGACCACCTGAGAGATATGAGCTCAATTTTCCCGACTTCTCTTCCGCAATTTCTTCACTATTTCCTGAAGCCGAATAAAATAATTCTCCTCCCAACCCCAATCTCCATTTGTGTGAAATATGCTTGCTGACATACGAACTCAATGTTGATTTGAAAAATCTTTTGTCCAGGTCCCGTTGAACTTGTTTCCAACCAGCTCCTATGTTAACGTGGTAATATAGTTTATCCGTATACGCTTGTATGGTGGAACTGTCTTTCATAGAATTTATAACATGAGGATAATATGTCACTGAAGCAGTCAACGGTACAAGGTTTACACCTTTATTTGGCAATTGCAAGGCTCCATTGGAGAAATGATGAAATGCTAAACCTAAACCCGCCGTTATTTTAGGACTAATTTTATATTGGCTACGAATTCCGAAATCGATGAAAACATTATTTTTTGTTCCAATTGCTAGATTAAGCGGATTCTCATTCTCGTGATAAGGTTTGAAATTCCCGGAAAGCCCGAGTCCTATACGGTAATCAAACAACCATTTTTCATTGTCTATATTCCCGAAAGGAGTTTGTACAAAACCATAAACTGCATAGGGACTTCCAACTACTTTGTTATGAAAAGTACTACTATATAAACCTATGCCATAGATAGGATTATTATATAATTTAAAATATTGATCTTGTGATTTGTGAATTTTCCAGCCTACTTTTACATTCACACCATTATAATAAGCGTCCTGAAAAGTTTTTTCCTTTACTTCACCAAAAGCTAATATCCCACCATTTTCAACTTCAGCTTCGATAACTAAAGAAGTTAAATTTTTAGTCTTAATACTATCTTGAATGACTATTGCAAGAGATTTTTCCGAATATAAAATAATAGTAAAAATTAGTAAAAAAATGTGTTTCAAAACGTAGATCTGAGTTATTAATGCTTTATTTTTGTGCAAAAATAGAGAAAATACTTTTTTACAGAGTTTAATATTTATAATATCTAAGTCAATTCTAATGACTTAGATTCTAAACCATTTGCTGATGTCTAATTTTATAGTAATCTTTTTGTGTTTGCTGTTTGGCTATCTTTTTAGATATTTTAAACTGACCAAAAAAGGAGGGCATTTAGCAATTAATACATGGGTGATTTATGTGGGGTTGCCATCTATTGCACTTAAGTATATCCCTCAAATTAACTGGAGTTTTAATTATGTATATACGGCAGCTTTACCTTTTGCAGGCTTTGGTTTATCGTATGTTTTCTTTCGGTTTCTAAACCGTTGGACGAAATTTTCCAAAAGAACATTATATACTTTGATCATCGTTGCAGGGTTATCCAATACTTCTTTTATAGGATTTCCTTTAGTAAGCACTTATTACGGTGAAGAGTTTTTGAAAGTTGCAATTGTCAGTGATCAGGTTACCTTTTTTACGTTATCACTTTTCGGAGTATTATTAGCAGCAAGCTGCAAAGATATTTTTGCTTCGGATAAGGAAAAATACGAGTATATATTCAAGCGTATCCTTACTTTTCCACCTTTGATAGCCTGCTTTTTAGCGTTGATATTTCATTCATATTTGGAAAATGAAACCTTAAATAGTGTATTTTCATCATTTGCAGCAACAGTCAGTCCAATGGCCTTGTTTTCGATTGGTATGCAATTGAATTTCAAACGTATTTCGCATGAGCTGAATGCGCTTTACGCAGGTGTGGTTATGAAATTGTTAATAATACCCATTTTCGCTATAGGAACTTTTTATGCAATGGGTTTACATGGTGATTTTTTTAGAGTGTCTGTTTTTGAGATGACTATGCCATGCTTGGTGGCTTCTAGTATCGTTGTTGAAAAATTTGGTCTTAACGTAAAATTTGCAAATACCCTTATTGGTATAAGTATCATAATTGGCATATTTCTCTCATTTATATGGTATAGTGTAATTAATACACTACTGTAATCTAATTGTTACTGTTGTTATTACTTTATTAAGTTATAATTCGCTTATCTTAGAATTTGATAACTGTTATAACATTTAAATAAAATATTAATAATTGTGATGCACAAAGCAATTTGTTCATTTCTACTTTTGGGAAGTATATATTCTGCCGATGCGCAAATAAAAAAGTCAGAAACGAAGAATCAAAATAAGCCATCTCACGAGAGATATGTTCAACAAATAAAAGGTACTACCCTTTCGTTTTCTATGGAAGCAATTCCTGCAGGTGTGTACACACGAGGTGATGATAAATCTGCCAAAGCAGATGAAAAACCAGCTCATCAAGTTGAAATCGATGCTTTCTGGATGGGAACACACGAAGTGACCTGGGATATTTTTCAATCTTTCCTATACAAAGACTACGAACAATCCAAGCAAAATGACGGTAAGGTACCAGCTGATGTAGATGCGGTAACACGGCCTACGAAACCTTATTTGGATATGACTTTTGGTTTTGGTAAAGAAGGGTTTCCTGCATTAGCGATGACGCATTACAATGCAATTCAGTTTTGTAAATGGCTGTACGTGCGTACAGGTGTATTTTATAGATTGCCAACAGAAGCGGAATGGGAATATGCTTGCCGCGCAGGTTCTACGGATGCTTATTTCTTTGGCAACGATGCAGGTAAATTGGATGATTATGCTTGGTTCGAAAACAATAGCGACCAGAAAACACATCCTGTAGGACAAAAGAAACCTAATCCATTTGGCTTGTATGATATTATTGGGAATGTGGCTGAATGGACATACGATCAATATCATGCTGATACTTATAAACAATTTGCTGGTAAAAAGGCAAAAAATCCAGTGGTAGTACCGACTGAATTGTATCCACATGTAGTACGAGGTGGGTCGTTCAGTAGCCCTGCTAATGAATTGCGTTCAGCAGCAAGAGGTGCCTCTGATCCAATATGGAAACAATTAGATCCACAAATGCCAAAATCGAATTGGTGGTTTCCAGAAGCACCATTCGTGGGGTTGCGTCTAGTACGTCCAGTAAACCCACCGACACACGAAGAAATTATGGCTTATTATGATCAAGCTCCAATAGAAGATTTTTAAACCTAGTATATATTTTACAACATTACCAATGATAAACAACATGGAAAATATAAAAAGAAGAGACTTTATAAAAACATCTGCCCTAGTTACGGGAGGTGTTGCTGTAAATGCTTCAAGCATTTCGTCAGTATTTGCAGCGGGTTCGGATGTCATTAAAGTAGCATTAATCGGCTGTGGGGGCCGAGGAACAGGTGCAGCTGCGGATGCGTTGAATTCAGGTCAAAACATTAAATTGGTAGCTTTGGCTGATGCTTTTAGGGATAATCTAGATGCAGCTTACAACAACTTATCCAAAAGATACTCGGATAAAATGGATATTCCTGAGTCTCGCAAATATGTTGGTTTTGATGCATACAAGCACGCTATTAAAGATGCTGATGTAGTTCTTCTAGTAACTCCTCCAGGATTCCGTCCTCAACATTTTGAGGAAGCGGTAAAACAAGGAAAACATATTTTTATGGAAAAGTCTGTAGCAGTGGATGTACCAGGGGTGCGTCGTATTTTAGCTGCTGCAAAGATTGCTGAACAAAAGAAATTGAATGTTGTAGTTGGTCTACAACGCCGTTATCAGTTCAACTATCGCGAAGGTATTAAACGTGTGTTGGATGGTGCAATTGGTGATATCGTAGCAGGTCAGGTATATTGGAATAGTGGTGGTGTATGGGTACGTCCGCGTAAACCAGAGCAAACGGAGATGGAATACCAAATGCGTAATTGGTATTATTTCAATTGGTTGTGTGGTGATCATATCGTAGAACAACACGTTCATAATATTGATATAGCGAATTGGATAAAAGGAAAATATCCGGTTTCTATCCAAGGTGTAGGTTCGAGAGCGCATCGTGTTGGTAAAGAATATGGGGAGATTTATGATAATTTCTCTATTGAAATGACTTATGATGATGGGGCTGTTGTGACAAGCCAATGTTGTCACTTTGAAGGATCACACAACCGTGTCGACGAAACTTTCCAAGGTACTAAAGGAAGAATCTACCTTTCAGCTGGAGGTAGAGCTATTCTTTGGGATGCTAAAGGAAACGAAATTTATCGACATGATCCTAAAGGAAATCCAAATCCGTATCAACAAGAGCACGTAGAACTATTTGCTGCGATTGCAAAAGGTGAATATAAATTTAATAATGCAGAATACGGTGCTTACAGCTCTTTAGCTGGTATCATCGGACGTATCGCATGTTATACAGGTAAGGTGATTAAATGGGAGGATGCATTGAAATCAGAAATTGATTTGATGCCAGAAACTTTGGCATGGGATGCAAAACCAAAAATTTTGCCGGATGCTAATGGTGTTTATCCAGTAGCAGTACCTGGTATTAATACCAATTTGTTTATTTAATATTTGAAACTTTTTATTCTTATATCATATGTTTTAATGGGATATGTTGCTTCTGCAGCATATCCTATTGTTACTATCCCCTATATAATTAGAGGTCAAGCCCAAGGAACGACTTACGAAGTGAAGTATTTTGCTGACGAAGAAATCGTAACAAAAGAAGATATTGATAGCATATTTAGCGTTATTGATGCGTCCATGTCTCTTTATAAACCCAATTCCTTAATTAGTTCTTTTAATTCGGGAGATAACAAGAAGGTTAAGCTTGATGAGCATATGTATAAGGTTATTCAGGCAAGTTTGAAATATCATAAGGTTACAAATGGCTATTTTGATGTAACCGTTTTTCCTCTTTTAAAACTGTGGGGGTTTGGTCCAGATGGTTTTCGGTTCAATCCCAGCAAGAGTCAGGTGGACAGTGTACTTCAACATATTGGTCGAGATAAACTTGTATTAAGCGGGAAATATCTCAAAAAAAGGAATAAAAATGTTGCCATTGATTTAAATGGTATCGCACAGGGGTACACTGTAGATGTGTTGTCTAAGTATTTAGTGCAAAAAAATATTACTTCTTTCATCGTAGAAGTTGGTGGTGAAATTTACTGTCAAGGCGAAAAGCCGAGTGGTGAAACGTATAAAATAGAAATACAAAGACCTGGCAACGATACGAAAGGTGGTTATAAAATATCTTTAAAAAATAAAGCCATAACAACTTCTGGTAGTTATGAAAAATATAGGGTCGTTGATGGAAAGCCAATTTCTCATCACATTGATCCCAAAACAGGTTATCCACTAACCAATAATACGCTTTCTGCTACTGTAATTGCCAATAAAGCAATGGAAGCAGATGCTTTGGACAATTATCTTATGTTTTTGCCACCTGAGGAAGCTATCTCATTTGTGGAGACTTTACCTCACGTGGAAGCATATATAATATATTATGAAAATAATACGTTAAAAGAATTGCAAAGCTCAGGATTTAATAATTATATTTATAAAGTACAAAACCCATTATAAACGGCATGAAAAGAAATGATTTTATTAAAAATTCCACTTTGCTAGTTACAGGCGCTTTCTTGTCAAGTAATAAAACCTCAGAATTTATAAACCCAAATAAAGAAATGATTAAATCAACCCCCTTTAAATTAGATTATGCACCTCATCAAGGTATGTTTTCTGCGAGTGCAGGGAAGAACTTTTTAGATGAAATACGTTACATGTATGATTTAGGATTCCGTAGCATCGAGGACAATGGAATGCCTGGTCGTTCAGTAGATGAGCAAAAACAAGTTGGTGAATTGTTAGCCAAATTGGGCATGCGTATGGGGGTATTTGTAGTCCCTAAAGGTGGTAATGGTCAAAATACATTGGCGGCAAATAAACAGGAGCATATTGATATATTCTTAAAAGGGTGTCGTGATTCTGTTGAAGTAGCAAAACGCGTAAACGCGAAATGGGTTACTGTTGTTCCTGGAGATTATCAACGAAACTTGCCTATTGGTGTTCAAACTGCTAACGTAATAGAAGGATTAAAACGAGGAGCCGAAATATTCGAGCCTCATGGCATTACAATGGTATTAGAACCATTAAGTGATACGCCAGATTTATTTTTAAGATTTACAGATCAAGCTTACGAAATTTGTAAAGCAGTTAATAGTCCTTCATGTAAAATATTATATGATGCGTACCATCAGCAAAAAAATGAAGGTAATCTAATCAGTTTAATGAATTTATGTTGGTCCGAAATCGCTTATATACAAGTAGGTGATAATCCAGGACGTAAGGAACCTTATACTGGAGAGATCAATTACAAAAATGTCTTCAAATGGCTTCATGAAAAAGGCTATAAAGGTATCGTAGGAATGGAACACGGTATGTCCAAATCTGGAAAAGAAGGAGAAGATAAACTAGTAGCGGCCTATAGAGAAGCAGATAACTTTTAAATTGATTAACCACTTATAAACATGAATTCACTTATAAAAACTAAATTATCATTTATGATGTTCCTTGAATTTTTCATTTGGGGAGCATGGTTCGTTACTTTAGGTACATTTTTAAACATTAATCTTAAGGCTGAAGGCTTTGAGATTGCAAATGTGTTTTCGACACAATCTTTAGGTGCGATTATCGCTCCATTTATTGTAGGGATGATTGCAGATAGATATTTCAATGCAGAACGTATCTTAGGTGTCTTACATTTAGTAGGCGCTTTTCTGATGTACCAAATGTATCAAGCGCAAGATTATTCTGGATTTTATCCTTATGTCTTGTCTTATATGATTTTGTATATGCCGACATTAGCTTTGACAAGTTCTATTTCATTTCGTCAGATGCTGAATCCGGAGAAGGAATTTTCAGGAATTCGTATTTGGGGTACTATTGGTTGGATCGCAGCTGGTTTGTCAATTAGTTACTTATTCAAATGGGATGCTTCAGCTTCTGAAGGCGCATTGTCTAATACGTTTTTGATGGCGGGAATAGCTTCATTGACATTAGGTTTATTTTCTTTTATTTTACCAAAAACACCTCCTGTAAAATCCAACGATGGCGAAAAAGCTTCGTTTGCTTCTATTGTAGGATTGGATGCAGTTAAATTATTGAAAGATAGAAATTTCTTTATTTTCTTTATTTCATCTGTCCTAATCTGTATTCCTCTTGCGTTTTATTATCAAAATGCTAACCTATTTTTGACTGAAGTAGGATTAGAAAATCCTACTGGAAAAATGACAATTGGCCAAGTTTCGGAAGTCTTGTTTTTATTATTGTTACCTGTATTCTTTAGCAAATTTGGTTTTAAAAAGACAATATTGGTAGGGATGCTAGCTTGGGCGGTTCGCTATTTATTATTTGCTTACGGTAATGCTGGCGAACTATCATTCATGTTAATATTAGGTATTGCTTTACACGGTATTTGTTATGATTTCTTTTTTGTATCAGGACAAATTTATACAGATAGTAAAGCAGGTGAAAAGTATAAATCAGCAGCACAAGGTCTAATTACTTTGGCTACATATGGTGTGGGTCAATTAATTGGTTTCTGGGTAGCAGGATTTATAGAGAATAAATACAAAGATTTGAAAGGAACCGATCTGGCAGGCTTTTGGGAGCAAACATGGATTGTACCAGCAGGAATTGCCTTTGTGGTTATGCTAATTTTCTTGGTTTTCTTTAAAGACGAAAAAGTCAAAAGCGCAGAATAATACAATTATTTTTTACAAATTTATAAGCTTAAATACTAATGGTAGAGAACAATAAGTATGACGCAATTGTCATAGGATCAGGTATCAGTGGGGGATGGGCAGCGAAAGAGCTGACAGAGAAAGGTCTTAAGACAATTATGTTGGAGAGAGGTAGAAATATAGAGCATATCAAAGACTATACTTCTCCAACCAAATCACCATGGGAATTCCCACACGCTGGTGGCAGAACTCAACAAATGATTCAAGATTATCCCGTATTGAAACGTGATTATCCTTTGAATGAAAAGAATCTTGGATACTGGGTAAATGAAAAAGAAAGCCCTTATACGGAAATCAAAAGATTTGACTGGTATCGTGGTTACCACGTAGGTGGTCGATCATTGATGTGGGGACGTCAATCTTACCGTTTAGGAGATTTGGATTTTGAGGCTAATTTAAAGGATGGCCATGGTGTTGATTGGCCTATTCGCTATAAGGATTTAGCTTCTTGGTATAGTTATGTAGAGAAATTTGCTGGTATTTCTGGTAATAGAGACGGTTTGGATGTTTTGCCTGATGGTGAATTCATGCCTCCGATGCCTATGAATGTGGTTGAAAAGGACTACGCTGAAAGATTGAAAAAATCGCAATACGGTGGTAAACGTCATTTCATCATGGGAAGAACAGCAAATATTACTGTACCTCATAATGGACGTGTAAACTGTCAATATCAAAATAGATGTTGGGAAGGATGTAACTTTGGAGCTTATTTCAGTACACAATCTGCTACACTTCCTGCGGCAGTGAAAACTGGAAATTTGACAGTTAGACCATTCTCAATCGTTACACGTATTCTTTATGATAAAGACACAAAACGTGCAACAGGTGTTGAAATTATTGATGCTGAAACAAATCAAACCTATGAATTTTATGCAAAAGTAGTATTCGTATGTGCTTCTGCATTGAACTCGGCTTGGGTGTTGATGAATTCAGCAACTGATGTATGGGAAGGTGGTCTAGGCAGTAGCAGTGGTGAGTTAGGACACAATTTGATGGATCACCATTTAGGTGTAGGTGCATCAGGTCGTGTAGAAGGATATTTAGACAAAACAATTTTCGGTAGACGTGCAAATGGTATTTATGTGCCAAGGTTTGTAAACGTAGACTTTGACGATAAAAAACGTGATTATGTACGTGGTTTTGGTTACCAAGGTGGTGCGAATCGCGGGAGAGCATGGCGTTCAGAAGAGGAAAAATTCGTAGGAGGTGCATTCAAAGACGCTATTTGTGAGCCAGGCGATTGGACATTAGGATTTGGTGGATTTGGTGAAATATTACCTTATCACGAAAATCATATCAAATTAGATAAGGATAAAAAAGATAAATGGGGATTACCTGTACTTGCATTTGATGCTGAAATCAAAGATAACGAGTTGAAGATGCGTAACGATATGCAAAACGAGATGAAAGAAATGCTCGAAAGCATAGGCGTTAAAGATGTAAGTAGCTGGAACAATGTGTACGGATTAGGACAAGGTATCCATGAAATGGGTACCGCACGTATGGGGCGTGATCCAAAAACTTCCGTATTGAATGGTAATAACCAAGTATGGGATGCACTTAATGTATTCGTAACAGATGGAGCAGCTATGACCTCATCAGGTTGTGTTAACCCTTCATTGACTTACATGGCATTGACAGCTAGAGCGGTGGATTTTGCTGTTAATGAGTTGAAAAAAGGTAATCTTTAATCTATTAATCATCTATCCAATGGAAAACAAAAGCAGAAGAGATTTTATCAAAACAACAGCTGTTGCGGCAGCTGGAATTACTATAGTTCCTCGCCATGTATTGGGCGGTTCTGGTTTCAGAGCACCCAGTGATATGCTTCAAGTAGCATCAATTGGTGTTGGTGGTATGGGAGGTTCGGATGTAAACAATATTTACGGAAGCGGTAAAGCAAATATTGCTTTTTTATGTGATGTAGATAAAGCAAGAGCGAAAGGAAGTGTTGAAAAATTTCCAAAAGCAAAATTCTACACAGACTTCCGTGAGATGTTAGACAAAGAACACAAGTCTATTGATGCGGTTTCTGTGTCTACTCCTGATCACAACCATGCTATTCAAGCTTTAGCTGCTATGCAGTTAGGTAAGCATGTCTATGTACAAAAGCCTTTAGCGCATGATGTATGGGAAGCGCGTGCATTGACTCACGCCGCTAAAAAATATAAAGTAGTAACGCAAATGGGTAATCAAGGTTCTTCTGGTGATGGAGTACGTCAAATGCGTGAATGGGTGGATGCTGGTTTAATCGGAGATTTAGTGGAAATCTATGCATGGACAGATCGTCCAGTATGGCCACAAGGTATCCAATGGCCTAGTCAAAAAGCTAAAGTTCCTTCGACATTAGATTGGGACAAATGGTTAGGAACAGCGCCATATACAGAGTATTTTGATAAGTTAGTTCCATTTAACTGGCGTGGCTGGTGGCCTTACGGTACAGGTGCGTTAGGGGATATGGGCTGTCACAATTTGGAAGCTCCATTCAGTATCTATGGTTTGCAATATGTAAAAGATGTGCAAGCTAGTGTAGGTTCTGTGTATGTGGATGAATTCAAACGTGGATACTTCCCAGAATCTTGTCCTCCATCAAGTTCGGTAACAATGACTTTCCCCAAAACAGCTAAAACAAAAGGCGATGTGAAAGTACACTGGATGGATGGTGGTATTCAACCTCCAAGACCAGAGGAGTTAGCGCCAGATGAAATCTTTGGGGATGGCGGTAATGGTATTTTATTGATTGGTAAAAAAGGAAAGATTTTAGCCGATACTTATGCAGCGAATCCGCGTCTTTTGCCAACAAGTAAAACTTACCGTGAAGTAAAACAAAAATATCAAAGAGTACCAAAAGGTGCGAATGGACACTGGGCACAGTGGGTAGAAGGTTGTATTGCTGGATACGGCAATATGGAGATGTCTTCACCATTCGAAATTGCAGGTCC
Source organism: Sphingobacterium sp. SGL-16 (assembly GCF_011043515.1). Lineage (NCBI taxonomy): Bacteria > Pseudomonadati > Bacteroidota > Sphingobacteriia > Sphingobacteriales > Sphingobacteriaceae > Sphingobacterium > Sphingobacterium sp. SGL-16. The sequence goes on from NZ_JAAKGQ010000003.1 coordinate 78,487, forward strand.
TTTGACTGAAGCATTATTGATGGCTAATTTGGCTATTCGTGGTGTGGATTTGAAAGTGGGTGATAAATACCCTGGTAGAAGTAAAAAATTGATTTGGGACAATGATAATATGCGTGTAACTAATTTTGATGAAGTGAATCAATATGTGAAACGCAACTATCGCCCAGGTTGGGAAGTAAACTATACATTTTAATAAAACTAAAAGATGAATAGAAGAGAAGCATTACAGCGCGTGGCTATGATCCTTGGAGGATCTATTGTTGGAGCCAACTTGTTTTTAGAAGGATGTACTCGATCTGCAACAAAAACAGTTGAAGTGCTGTTCGAAGAAAAAATGATTGACAGAATAGGTGATTTGGCAGATGCCATTTTGCCGCCTACATCAACACCAGGCGCTAAAGAAGCTGGTGTAGGTAATTTTATACCTGTATATGTTCGCGATTGCTACACTGAAAAGCAACAGAAAGCAATTGTAGATGGTTTAGCTACATTAGATAAAACTAGCAAAGACCTAAAAGGTAAAGATTTCGCAAACTTGACTTTGGATGAAAAAACTGAGGTAGCTGATAAACTTTACAAAGAAGCAGAGGAATATAATGGTCAACGCTGGGAAAGAATTAAAGATGAAGTCGAAAAGAATTCGACTAAACAAAATGAACTGGTTAAAGATGATGTAGAATACGAACCAGAGCATTGGTTCCATCTATTCAGACAAATGACTTTGACAGGATATTTTAATTCTGAGCTAGGATTGACCAAAGCTGTACGCTATGTAAAGATTCCAGGAAAATACGATGGAAATTATCCATACAAAAAAGGTGACCGCGCCTTTGTTTAATAAAATTCAAAGAAGGTGAAATGAAAATTTCACCTTCTTTGGTTAAATCCGTATACTGCTGCATTTTGAATCAAATAATATTTATCAATTTGTTATGTTTGTATACGAATAAATATATCTCATCAAATAGTATAAAATGTCATCAATACTTATTAAAAATGCACAGGTGGTAAATGAAGGAACGATTCAAGTTTTTGATATTTACGTGAAAGATGGAAGAATAGAAAAGCTTGCTCCGCAAATTGATATTCAAGCTGATCAAGAAATTAATGCTGAAGGGTTACATCTTCTTCCTGGATTGATAGATGATCAGGTGCATTTTAGAGAGCCAGGATTGACTTATAAAGCTAACATTTTTACAGAGAGCCGTGCTGCTGTGGCGGGAGGTACGACTTCTTTTATGGAAATGCCTAATACTGTTCCAAATACATTAACACAAAAACTACTTCAGGATAAATATGATATTGGACAAGATTCATCCTTGGCCAATTATTCATTTTTCATGGGTGCAGCAAATGATAATCTGGATGAAGTATTGAAGACTAATCCACGTGACGTATGTGGCGTTAAAGTTTTTATGGGCTCCTCTACCGGTAATATGTTGGTGGATAATGAAACAGCGTTGGAAAATATTTTTCGAAACTCCCCGACATTGATTGCAACTCATTGTGAGGATGAGGCTACTATAAAAGCTAACTTAGCTGCATACAAAGAAAAATACGGAGAGAATGTAACTATAGATATGCATCCTCTAATTCGTTCGGCAGAGGCTTGCTATTTATCTTCATCCAAAGCGGTAGAATTAGCCAAAAAGAACAACGCACGCTTACATATTCTGCACATTAGTACAGGTAAAGAAACATTTTTATTTGATAATTCTATTCCATTAGATCAGAAGAAAATCACAGCTGAAGCGTGTATTCATCATTTATGGTTTTCGGACGAAGATTATAAAACGAAAGGAAATTATATCAAATGGAATCCAGCTGTGAAAACAGCTGCTGATAGAGATCAGATTTTGAAAGCGGTATTGGATGGCCATATTGACGTAATAGCAACGGACCACGCTCCGCACACTATAGAGGAAAAAGAACAAGCTTATTTGCATGCTCCATCCGGTGGTCCTTTGGTACAACATGCTTTATTAGCTTTGTTAGATGTGGTACACCAAGGCAAAATGACCTTAGAACAGTTGGTTCAAAAAACAGCACATAATACGGCGACTTGTTTCCAAATAGAGCAACGTGGATTCATTCGTGAAGGCTATTGGGCGGATTTAGTATTGGTGAATTTAAATAAACCGTACGAGGTCACACGTCAAAATATTCTTTCAAAATGTGGGTGGTCACCTTTTGAAAACCATACTTTTACATCTACAATAGAACATACAATCGTGTCAGGAAATCTTGCTTATTCCAGTGGTCAAATCATTGAAGTAGGTTCTGGACATCGATTATTATTTAACCGATAATGAACAAAAGAACGTTTTTAAAATCGATTGGACTAGGTTTGGGGGCCTTCGCCATTTCTGATCATACTGTAAAAGCGGTATCAGAAGCTACAGGTGCTGTCAAATCATTATTAAAAGCGAAGGTTTTGAAAGAGGGTGATACGATTGGTATCATCACGCCAGCGGGAGCTTTATCCGAAGAAGAGACTATTACCACTACCAAAGAGGTTTTAGCTTATTTTGGATTTAAGGTAAAGGAAGGAAAGCATATTCGGTCCCGCTATGGTAACTTAGCCGGTACGGATGAAGAGCGCCTGGAAGACTTACATGCTATGTTTGCTGATAAAGAGGTGCATGGTATACTCTGTATTCGAGGGGGGAATGGAGCATCTCGTCTTCTTTCGAAAATCGATTATGACTTAATTCGAAAAAATCCAAAAGTCCTATTGGGATATAGCGATATTACCGCTTTAATTTTAGCATTTTATGTAAAAGTTGGATTAGTTTCGTTTCATGGTGTAGTGGGAAGTAGTACATGGAGCACATATGTGGCTAAATTATTCAAAGAACAATTTCTGGAGAATAAATTAGCAGTGTATGAGAATCCGAAAAAATCGGAAAATCACATCGTCCAATATAAGGATAGAATACAAACAATCACTCCAGGAATTGCTGAAGGTACCATATTAGGAGGAAACTTGACTTTACTATCAGGATTGTGTGGTACACCGTATTTGCCAGACTTCAAAGACGCTATTCTTTTTGTAGAAGAAATTGATGAAAAGTCCGAGCGATTAGACCGTATGTTTTGCCAATTGATGAATGCAGGGATTTTATCGCAAATTAAAGGTTTTATTTTCGGTAAATGTACCAACTGTGGTCCATCAGGCGGATATGGTTCATTGTCATTAGATCAAATGATGAATGACTATATCAAACCTTTGGGGATTCCAGCCTACAGCGGAGCTATGATTGGACATATTTCGGATCAGTTTTTAATGCCTGTGGGGGTTCGTGTAAGAATGGATGCCAATACGGGCAAAATCGAATACCTAGAAAAATCACTCTTATGAAAAAATTAATCTTTTTGTTTTTCTTATTCGGACTATTCTTCTCTTGTGATCAGAAAAATAAATCTTCTGAACAAAACACTAATTTCATGAACATCGATACATCTACTTTTAATTCCATTTATTCTACATATAAAGAGCCAGCTTTAAAGCATCGACGTTTTAAACATCAAGATATAGATTCATTATTGCGGGTTCATAAAAATAACGGCACATTGGCGATTGACCAAATCGGAAAATCGTTTGAAGGTAGAGCAATTTATGAAGTAGCTTTTGGAAAAGGGGAAAAGAAAGTAATGCTGTGGTCCCAAATGCATGGTGATGAACCTACTGCGACAATGGCTTTATTTGATTTGTTTAATTTCTTGGAGGGAAAGCAAGATGGGTATGAGGAAATTCGCAAACTGTTAAATGATAAATTGGAAATTCATTTTATCCCAATGTTGAATCCTGATGGAGCAGAGCGTTACCAACGTCGCACCGCGCAAGGTATTGACATGAACCGTGATGCGCGTGCTGGACAGACCGTTGAAGGTGCTTTGCTTCGTGCACGAGCACAAGCTATAAAACCTCAATACGGTTTTAATCTGCATGATCAAAGCATATATTACAATGTACCAGGAACAAAAAATCCCGTAACGATTTCATTATTAGCGCCTGCGTTTAATGAGCCACGTGAGATCAATTCAGTGCGTGAAAACGCCATGAAGATTGCTGGTGGAATGAATGAAATTCTGCAGAAATATATTCCCGATGCTGTAGCAAAATACGATGATACGTACACACCAAGAGGTTTTGGGGATAATTTTCAATCGTGGGATGCAAGTACGGTGCTTATTGAATCGGGTGGAATGAAAGGGGATCCAGAGAAACAAGAAATCCGAAAGCTAAATTTTATCATCATATTGAACGCCTTAGTTCAGATTGCTGAAGGCAGTTATGCACAATTCGATAAACAGCAATATGAGGATATTCCATTCAATGCTTCACAGCTGCATGATATTGTCATTCGTAATATTACTATAAGTTCTGACTCTACATCTTTTAAAACGGATTTAGCTATCCGTCGCAACGAAACCACGATAGGAAGAGATTTTTTTGTGCGCGGTAAAATAGAAGATATCGGAGATTTAAAAGAATCAATCGGTTATGAAGAAATCGATGTTGAAGGACTTCAATTTATTCCAGCTAAGACATCTACAGTAACTATTAGTAATGTAGCACAATTGACAACTCAACAATCATTTGATTTACTGAAACAAGGTTTTATGGCTGTGCAAGTAAAAGAAGTAGGAGCTACGAAGGAAAAAGCTTTACATAACCTTCCTATACATTTATTCACACAGACTAATTTTTATTTGCCTATTACGGCAGATTTTGGAGGAATGGCAAATTTCTTTATTGGTGATAAAAGTGGGAATCTGAAATATGCAGTCATGAACGGTTACTTGATTGACTTGACAAAAGGTTTGGATAACTCTACGCTATTAAAAAATAGAGTGAATTAAATATAAGGCTATGGAAACGAATATTGAACAATTGAAATATCCGATTGGAAAATTTATTCAACCGTCTTTAATAACAGCTGTGGAGATTAATAATTGGATTGATATCATTAGAGAGTTTCCATCAAGGCTAAGAAAAGAAGTGGAAAGTTTGAATGCTGAGGATTTGCAAAAAAAGTATAGACCGAATGGCTGGACGATTGCACAGGTCGTACATCATCTTGCGGATAGTCATATCAACAGCTTTATTCGATTCAAACTAGCTCTGACAGAAGAAAAGCCGACTATTAAGCCTTACTTTGAAAACTTGTGGGCTGAACTTCCTGATTCAAAAGATTTCCCAATCGCTGGATCATTAAAACTGTTGGAGGGTTTGCATGCGAGGTGGGCGTATCTTCTTAGAAATCTGAGCATAGAAGAATGGGATAAGGAATTTGTTCATCCCGAAAGTGGTAAAACAATAAGCTTAAAAACCAATCTCGGTATCTACGCTTGGCATTGTGAGCACCATTTAGCGCATATTGTAAATGCTAAAAAGTTATAATAATAAAAAGAACTCCACATTTTTTTAATTAATATGTGGAGTTCTTTTATTATGGTCTAACGGAGAAGATAATTCTATATCCATCTGGATCCAGAATCATTATCCCATTCTCTTCCCAAAGGTGGATTTTTTGGCTTTATTAATTCAATTCCGTTTTGCTGTAGGAAATTCTGTTTTACTGCTAATTCTTCCATTGAGGACAAATAGAAAACTAAAGCATCATCTTCGTCAAATGTAGATTCTGGTTTATCAGGAGAAACTGTGAATTCCAAATGCCAATCTACGTTTTCTAGACCAAGAAAGACACCATCGTAATTGCTGTGTCCTTCAAAACCTCCCAACATTTTTAATCCTACAATATCCGTATAGAATTTAATTATTTGAGCAAGGTGGGTTGTATGTCTTGCATATCTGAATCTCATAATTTTAGTTTATTTTAAAATCAAAATATTTATCCTTAAAAGGTTCATTATTTAGCGTATAATGCCACCATTCTTTGCTGTAGGCTCTAAAGCCATATTTTTCCATGATTTTTTTAAGCTTAATACGATTCTGTTTCTGCGTGGTGGTGATTTTTTGGTAATCATGTCCAGATTCTTCACCAAAGAAATCAAAAGGTGCACCCATATCGAGTTCTTTTTTATTTTCTAAATCAATAATAGTTAAATCAATGGTACTTCCGCGACTATGTCCTGATTTGGAAGCAATAAACCCTTTTTTAAACAAATCTCGCTTATCTACTCGCGGATAAAATTCCTGACGCATCAATGTATCTTTAATATCTTGCGCCCATCGTTTGAAATGATTAACAGCTGTCTGTGGTCTGTAAGCATCAAATACTTTCAACCCTAAACCTTCCTTATTGAGTTCATTTTCTATTTTTTGTAATGCTTGCGTTGCACGTTTAGTTAGGATGACTTTGTTTGCGTTATAGCCATCCACTCTTTTACCCACAAAATTGTGTGTTGTATAATATCTTAATTCCACTGCAATATGTGGAATATAATCAGTGACATAGACAAATCCTTCTGGTAAGGTAGACTTTTTCTGTCCGTAAACAATTAGGTTTAATATTAAAAATAACGTCAATAAAAGATGCTTCATAGATGTAAGGTTTAAGTCATAAAGGTAATCAAAAGTGCTAATAATTATAGTAAAGCTGTGGTACATTGGATCAAAATTCCTAACTTTACAACCTATTTCTAACGAAAAAATAAAGCATTATATTTTGGATTTTTTAGCAGGATTAAATCCCTCCCAACGAGCTGCTGTAGAACAAACCGAAGGACCGGTGATGATAGTAGCGGGAGCTGGTTCAGGAAAGACACGTGTAATTACTTATAGGGTTGCTCACCTTATTCAAAAAAGAGTAGATCCATTTAATATTTTGGTTCTGACCTTTACAAATAAGGCGGCCAAAGAGATGCGTGAACGTATTATGAAAGTGGTAGGTTCAGAGGCTAAGAATATTTGGATGGGAACATTTCACTCTATTTTTGCGCGTATTCTACGTGTAGAAGCAGAGTTGATCGGCTATCCAAAGAATTTCACGATTTACGATACAGATGATACCAAAAGTTTGTTGCGTGCAATCTTGAAAGAGATGAATCTTGACGACAAGCTTTACAATGTGAATCACGTGTATGGTCGTATATCTTCTGCAAAGAATAATTTGATATCTCCACAGGAGTATAATAAAAATGAAGCCTTGATGGCTGAAGACCGTGAAAATGGTCGCCCACAAATGGGACAAATCTATATGACCTATGCGCAACGTTGTTACCGTGCTGGGGCAATGGACTTTGACGATTTGCTGTTCAAGACGAATGTGTTATTGAATAAATACCCAGAAACGCTTTACAAATACCAGCATCAGTTCAAATATCTGATGGTGGATGAGTATCAGGATACCAACTTCTCACAATATCTGATCGTAAAAAGATTGGCTGCGGTAAATGAAAATATCTGTGTGGTAGGGGATGATGCCCAAAGTATTTATGCCTTTCGTGGTGCGAATATTCAAAACATCTTGAATTTCCAAAAGGATTATCCAGATGTGAAAGTCTTCAAATTAGAGCAAAATTACCGTTCGACAAAAACTATTGTAAACGCAGCGAATAGCATTATCGCAAATAACAAAAATCAATTGGAGAAAAATGTTTTCTCTGATAATGAGGAAGGCGATAAAATCAAAGTAGCGCGTGCATTTTCGGATAATGAGGAAGGTAAGATTGTAGCCGAAGCCATTATTCAAGAGAAAACGTTAAAATCGCTTCCTTACAAAGCTTTTGCGATTCTATATCGTACCAATGCGCAGTCACGTGCGATGGAGGAATCGTTGCGTAAATTAAATATTCCATACAAACTGTACGGTGGAACTTCATTCTATCAACGTAAGGAGATTAAGGATTTAATTGCCTACTTCCGTCTGACTTACAATCCAAACGATGAGGAAGCGTTGAAACGTGTAATCAATTATCCGCGTCGTGGTATTGGTGATACTACTGTAGAAAAAATTATCGTGGCTGCAGATCGTAATCAATATAGACTTTGGGATGTTGTTGCTAATGCGCAGATGTTTTTGGATGGTCGTAGCGCTACTTCAGTAGGGAATTTTGCTACAATGATTCAAAGTTTTCAAGCCGTTGGTAATAACTCTAGTGCTTTCGATACTGCGATGCATATTGCGCAGCATTCTGGCATTTTGAAAGATTTGTACGAAGATAAATCAGTAGAAGGTTTAGCACGATACGAAAATATTCAAGAGTTGTTGAATGGTATCAAAGAGTTTTCGGAACGAGAGGATATTGAGCAAAAGTCTTTGGATGTATTCTTGCAAGATGTCGCATTGTTGACAAACGATGATAATGACAAGGATCCAAATGCGGATACGGTATCTTTGATGACTATTCACGCTTCTAAAGGGTTGGAATTCCCTGTGGTATTTATAGTTGGATTAGAAGAAAATTTATTTCCTTCACAATTATCCTTAAATTCGCGCAGTGAATTGGAAGAAGAACGTCGATTGTTCTATGTGGCTGTAACACGTGCTGAGAAAAAATTGCATTTGTCTTATGCTACATCTCGTTACCGTTGGGGAACATTGAATAATTGCGAACCAAGTCGTTTCATCGATGAGTTGAATCCAAGCTATTTGGATTTGGACTTCAATCCGCGCACTTCTGGACCTTCGGATGGTGCTTTCAAATCCGATCGTATCGCTTGGCAAACTAAAGAAAAAGATGCTTTTTCGAAGCCTAAGCCAAAGGTAGTCAAGACGACTTCTATTTTACCAAAGGCGCATGTACCGACCGCAGGGTTTGCTCCATCGGATACAAGCAATTTGCAAGTAGGTATGGAAGTAGAGCACGAACGTTTCGGTTTTGGAAAAGTTGTCAACTTAGAAGGAAACAAACCTGATATTAAAGCAACTATTTTCTTCAAAGAGTTGGGACAGAAACAATTGTTGCTTAAATTTGCAAAACTTAGGATAGTTCAATAAGAACTTATATCTTTACTAGATTAAAAAATAATAACGTATTATACGTTTAATATCACTATATGAATTTTGATTATAACAGTACTCGTCCCAAATTAATATTGGCCGAATATGGTAGAAATGTGCAAAATATGGTCGACTATATTTGCACGGTGCCTGATAAAGAAGAGCGCAACAGATTGGCTCAGGTGGTGATTGATATGATGGGCGTGCTTAATCCACATTTGCGTGATGTATCTGATTTCAAGCACAAACTTTGGGATCACTTGTATATAATTTCGGATTTCAAAATCGATGTAGATTCACCGTATCCAGTTCCAAAACGTGAGGAAATACATCATAAGCCAGAAACGTTACCTTATCCTCAACATAAGATTCGTTTCAAACACTATGGTCATATCGTAGAAGAAATGATCCAGAAGGCTATTTCCGTATCTAACGAAGAGACTAGAGCTAAATTAACTTTAGGTGTAGCTAATTTTATGAAAATGGCTTATACCACTTGGAATAAAGATTCTGTTAATGACTTGCAGATCATTGAGGACTTGAAAGAGTTGTCAAAAGGCGCATTGACATTGCCAGAGGATACTGTATTGACAAAATTAGATTTCCGTACTCCGCCTCCAGGAAACCGTGTGAAAACACAACAAAGTTCTTCGAATAATAATCATAAGAGTGCGCAATCTAATAACAATAATAGAAAGCCGAGCAATAATACAAGAAGCAATAATAACAACAACGATAAGAGAAAATCGTACAGCAATAACAACAACAATAGCGGTAGCGGTTTCAAAAAAAATTATCAAAATAACAACTACAAAAAATAATCTTTGTAGTTTGTTTTAGTATTTTCAATAAGTAACTAATACAGTAATTAGTTACTTATTTTATTTAATGAAATATCCTTTTTAGTATATATGAACGCATTTGAAATACATGGTGGAAAACCTTTGAAAGGTGAAATTATTCCTCAGGGGGCAAAAAACGAAGCATTACAGATTTTGTCAGCGGTATTGTTGACAGAAGAAAAAATGACGATTAGTAATATTCCTGACATCAAAGACGTGAATAAGTTGATTGACTTATTGGGGTCATTAGGAGTTACTGTAAACAAATTAAATAAGGATACTTACGAATTCGAAGCGAAAAATATTAATATAGATTATTTCACATCTGAGGAATTCAAACAGAAAGGTGGAGGTCTTCGTGGTTCTATTATGATTGTAGGTCCATTGTTAGCTCGCTTTGGAAAGGCTGCAATCCCTAAACCAGGAGGTGATAAAATCGGACGTCGTCGTTTGGATACACACTTCTTAGGATTTGAAAAACTAGGTGCAAAGTTTATCTACGATGCCGAAAATGAATTTTTCAATGTAGATGCTACGCAATTACGAGGTACATATATCTTGTTGGATGAAGCGTCAGTGACAGGTACGGCAAACGTAGTCATGGCAGCTGTATTAGCAAAAGGCACTACGACGATTTACAATGCAGCGTGTGAGCCCTACTTACAGCAATTGTGCAAAATGTTGAACCGTATGGGAGCGAAAATCTCTGGAATAGGTTCTAATTTGTTGACAATTGAAGGTGTAGAAAAATTAGGTGGTACGGAACATCGTATGTTGCCAGATATGATTGAGATTGGTTCTTTCATTGGTTTGGCAGCTATGACGGGTTCGGAAATTACGATCAAAGATGTAGCCTATCCAGAATTGGGTATTATTCCTTCCGTATTCCAACGTTTGGGTATCAAGATGGAACTGCGTGACGACGATATCTTTATTCCCGCACAAGATTCCTATGAGATCGATACATTTATCGATGGATCAATCTTAACGATTTCTGATGCACCTTGGCCGGGTTTTACACCTGATTTATTGAGTATAGTGTTAGTGACGGCGATTCAGGCAAAAGGTAATGTATTGATTCACCAAAAAATGTTTGAAAGTAGATTGTTCTTCGTGGATAAACTAATCGATATGGGTGCTCAAATTATTTTGTGTGATCCACACCGTGCTACAGTAATTGGTTTGAACAAACAAACACAATTACGTGGTATTCCGATGTCTTCGCCAGATATCCGTGCCGGTGTTTCTTTATTGATCGCCGCCTTATCAGCTCAGGGTAAATCTACTATTTTTAATATTGAACAGATTGAGCGCGGTTATCAAAATATCGAAGAGCGTTTACGTGCTTTAGGAGCTGATATCAAACGAGTAGAAGCACAACCGATGGGTCACTAATTGTCTGCTTAATGTTAATAAACAACAAATAACTTTCTTTTATGTCTAAGAATTCTATTTTTGCGTATTAACTATTTAAACACATTATTTAGCATGAAAAAATTAGTTTTATTTGCAGCAGTAGCTTCTCTTGTATTAGCGTCATGTGCTGGAAATCCAGAAGGTAAAAAAGCAGAAGCAACAGATTCAGTAGCAGTTGCTGATTCAGTAGCTGGTAATACGTATACTGTCGATACTACACAATCGCAATTGGTATGGAAAGGTACTAAAGTGACGGGTGCTCACGAAGGTACTGTAGCTATCAAATCAGGTTCTCTATTTGTAGATAATGGTGCTATCACTGGTGGTAACTTCGTATTGGATATGAATACAATCAGCAGCACTGACTTAGATGGTGAATACAAAGAGAAATTAGACGGACACTTAAAAGCAGACGACTTCTTCGCAGTAGCTACATTCCCAGAGGCTTCATTCCAAATTACTGAAGTTAAAGCTGGTGCAACTGCTAATGACGTAGTAATCTCTGGTAACTTAACGATTAAAGGTATTTCTAAAAATATCACTTTCCATGCTAAAGTGGATGAAGTATCTGATTCAGTAGTTAAATCTTCTGCAGACTTCAATATTGCACGTGAAGACTGGGGCGTAACTTACGAAGGTAAAAAAGACGATTTGATCTCTAAAGAAATCAATTTCAAAGTAACTATCGTAGCTAATAAATAATTAGTAGCTCAAAATATATTTAAGAGGCCTATATATAAAAATATAGACCTCTTATTTTTTGTCAAATAAAGTTTTTCGGTGATTAGTGCCCCAATTTACTAATTGTGTTATTATCGTTTGTAAGCTTTTTCCGTAAGGCGTAATTTCATATTTTACGGATACCGGTTTTGTGTGGGGAGGTTCTCTAAAAATAAGCCTATTTGTTTCCAATGTTTTAAGCTCTTTGCTCAAAACTTTTGCAGATAACCCTGGAATATCATGCTCTATTTTCTTAAATGTATTTACTTCATGCTCTCTAGTTGCCAAGTAGTGAATAATAAGTAATGTCCATTTGCCTCCAATAATTTCTAAGGAGTCCTGTAAGGCGAGTAAATCGGCTGTACAAGCTGGTGGATCTGAAATTGGCTTTGAAATCATATCCTTAAAATTAAGGATATTTTGTTAGAAGATTAAAAAAAAGTGGCTCTGGAAAGCCACTCCAATAAACTAATGATGATATATATTGAGAAGTATTTTAGCGTAATTTTTACCCAGTTGTCGATAACCAGCTGGACTAAAATGAAGTCCGTCTGGAATACCTTCACAATCTTTGGAAGAAACTACATGCGCATTCTGAATTGTTTGGGGTAAGGTTTGGATAATAGCATTCATGCTAGCACATTTTCCTCCCTCCTCAGCAGAAAGCATTTCTCCCGCTAGGATAGGGGTGTTTTCCGCTTTTAGATTAAGGTCATTCAATAAATTTGTATACACTCTATTTACCTTATTTGGCCAATCTCTATCGCCTGTATTGGACTCACCTTGATGTAGCAAAATTCCTTTAATGACACCTGATTTTTGAGCAATCTTAGCCATTTCCACTAATCGAGCATACGGATTATTGTCATAGGCTGACAACATGCCTTTCATCCAATTCGGTGCTTTTTCTACGTAAGTAGCCGTGCTGTCTTTATCAAATAACTGTATATGACATCCACCTACCGATACATTGATAATGCCGATGCGCACATTGGGAGCGGTGTTTTCCGCTAGAGTTTTTGCAAAATAATCAGCTGGAGTAAGTCCTGTATGACAACGCGTAAGGGGGGATTGTGCAATATACCATTCTCCTTTTTTACGATTTAATTCTGGACAGTCTACGCTTTGCAATAGCATTACGCGTTTATCAGTAACGGTGTCTTGAGGTTCGAATTTTCCATGGCCTTCCATATTAGATTGTCCAAAACATAGGTAAATATGAAAGTTTGGATCTTGGGCATTCACCAAGCTATAGCTTGTAATAGAAATCAGAAGAAATATTTGCTTTATAAATTTCATTCGAAAAGTCTTAAGTTTTTTAAATTGTTGAAAAAAAGGGAGGAGCATGAATCTACCTCCCTTCCAATGACTGGCTCAGTCATTATATTTATCACAAGGTTCTTATTTCATTTTGCCTAAAGCTTCTGTAACCGCTTTATATGCTGGTTTTCTTACGAAACCTTCTGTCCAAATACCAATAGGCTCACCTCTTCTCCAGAATGAATATTCATTGTCTGGACTATCTAATGGACTCCAAATGGTAATACCGTATTGTTGTGCTTTCGGAATGATTTCGAAATACTTTTCAATTACAAACTTGTACATATCAGCTTGTCTAGCATACATCTCGGCAGTAGCTTGAGGTGTTTTTACACCTACACCGATATCTAACTCCGAAATTTTGATAAGTTTGCCGGTAGCTGCCAATAATTGGAACATACTGACAATATTGTCTTTGTTCGTATTGATATCAATGTGCATTTGTGTACCAATACCATCTACTTTTGCACCTTTGCTTTCCACATATTCCACATAGGCAATCAGCCCTTTACACTTATTGCCACCGCCCTCTAAGCCGTAGTCATTAATGAAAAGTAAATCATTGGTATTACCGTATTTACGTGCAAACTCAATAGCTTTGACAGCATAATCTTTGCCCATATAGTCTTGCCAGTAAAATTCATCATCCGCCATTTCAGCTTTTCCAATACCCGTTTTCAAAGCATATTGATCTGGCCAATCCGACATTGGTTCATTTACGACATCCCAAGCTTTCACATATTCTTTAGTGGTCGTCATCATGCCTTTGATAAAATCCTCAAGTGCATTCGTGATGATATCTTTTTTCTCTTCAGGTGTTTTTTCAATTACATTACCGCCCATACCACCGAAACCTTCGCCATCAGCTGATAATACGCGAGATGAATTGTTACCCCAGCCTATCCATCCATCTATTCCATTCTCAAAGTCTCCGTTTCCAATGATATTTGTATTGCTACCTGCTTTTACCAATTTGACATTGTCTACGTAAATAGTACCATCATAATGTCCGAAATTGAAAATAAAGCGGTTGCGTACAGCGGTAGTTGTCAGTTTCAATTCAAATTCTTGGTATTCTGTCGTTAAAGCCACGGATCCGAAGCTGTTGCCTTGATAATCCGAGGTGCTTTGTAAGTCTGCACCTAATGTACCCGCTTTGCTACCTTTAGCTGCTAATGTCAATACGTATTCTGTATTATTTTCAATACCAGAAATATCAAAGGCCGCCTGTGCTTCCCACGTGTTTACCACCGATGGGTTTATCATTTTTAAAGCAAATCCTTTTTCAATAGGAGCACTTCCGCCACTACCTTCTTCATTATATTTTTCAACAGTAAAATTGTCAAAATAATATGTCGTCGCAGTTTTACCTAAATTGAAAGCTATCGTGGTACAATTTTCGGTGTCGCTACCAATGTTAATTTCTCTTTCAAATTTCACCCATTCACTTGTTGTTTTGAATGAACCGAAGAAATCCCAGTGTTTATAAGAATAAGGAACGGTATGCGCTTGAGAACCGAATTCAGCCGGAGCATCCGACTTTGCATACATTGTGAATCTGTATTTTTCACCCAATTTTGTTGCTGCTGGGAATTTAATGAATAACTGCGTATCCCAATCATTTGCTCTTACTTCAGCATTTACTAATTTTAGAGCACGACCTTCTCCACCTTCACCTTGTCCAGCGGCTGTAAATGATACCACAGCATTCGTGTTAAATTCATAATTGCTATTGTCCGCGGACTCAAAATTATTTGATGTGATCACATCCCAAGTGGGGCTTCCTGAACCAGGAAGTTTGATAGGTGCAATTAATTTATTTAGGTATGCTGCATTTTGTCCAGAATGCCAAGTTAAGGTATGACCAAATATAGCCACATTGTTTTCTTTAGCTGTTTCAATTAACTTTTCAACCCGTGAAAAATCCATTGTTCCATCCGCTTTCACGATGGAAGAGTGTTTCATCTCATAGCCCATCACCATTTCATTAAAGTTGCGATTTACTAATCTGTACATCACACCTTTGTTGATATAGTCATCGATATTAAGTGCTACTCCTAATTTGAAATTTGGATTTGCATTTTGATCGATATAGGAAATTAAAGGGTCATATGAATTAATATCTTCTTGTGCGATTACACTTTCGGGTTTTTCAGCAAAGTAGTCAAGAAACTCGGGTTTTGCGCAGGAGGAGAGTAGTAGACTCACCATTAATCCATAACCTAATTTTGTATGTAAACGTTTCATAATTCTAATTGATTAATAATTTTAGAATATTAAGGTTTAAGAGCTACATTAAATGTTTCCATCTTAACACCTCTATCACGCATAACTAATGTATCTTTTGTGGATACACTCATTTGTGCCATTTCTATTTGGTATTCTAGATATAATCCATCTCGATCTGTATTACCCCAACTGTTTTTTTCTCTTTTTTTGACAAAAGCTCCTCGACCAGTGGCGGTTACTCCATTTGTTGCTGAGCTAATAGTGCAATTGTTATTATTGTCAAATGCTAACATCAATTCGATGTTGATATTTGTGCCATCTACATCTTTGAAGGTCAACGGTAGTTTTGCGTTTTGACGAGATGCAGTTATTAAATTTTTAACTTCATCTTTTTCGACAGAAGCATTTCTACGGTTTAATGTTTGGTTCAAGGAATTGTTTCCATTCTTGCCTACTATTATATCTTGACCACGTCTAAGGTAGTTACCATGCCAAGTATTGATATATTTTATAGCATAAAATGTATAATCTTTAGGTTGAACTTCCCAATCATCTGCAACTGCTCTGCGTTGAAGGCTTCCAATTTTAGGTGTACCGGATAATATAGAATCTGCATTAGTCACATTGGTAATACGTAAGGGTAATACGTATGTGGTATTAATGGATTTGGGATCTGCAAAGAATGCATCGGTTAATTGTACTTCCACACCTCCTGAAGGCTTTCCTTGTGGAATAATCATCTGATTAGAAGCTAATGTATAATAATTTGATGGTAAAGGGAGTACATCGCCTCCCTCAGGGCTATATATTATATTTTGTGTCAACGCATTATCAACGACGAAATCAACTTTGACGTCTTCTTTTGTACTGTATACACCACCAGTAGTAGCCATTACATTGATTTTACCTTGATTATCCAAAGATGTATCAAAAATATCTTCACCCAATGTGATGGTACGTACAGGATATTGGTAGGCAAAGTAAACCGTTTGATATTCGTAATCAGGAAATTCCCAATCTTGATTTTTGCAGCTTGTAATAGCCAACAATAAGGTCGCATAAATTATATTTATTCTTTTCATGAGTTCAAATTTGAAATGTTACCAACCATTATTTTGTTGAAGGTTATTATACTTTAATATTTCACTGTAAGGAATTGGGCCATACTGCATATATGGTTCGAAAACACGGTTTTCTACCGTAATTACATTATAAGTATTGTTTTCTATGCTAATGCCTTGAGCAGGAATTGTTAGATTTTCGTTCCATCTGCGCAAATCCCAGAATCTGAATCCTTCAAAACATAGTTCTAAACGTCTTTCATTACGAATTAACTGACGCATTTGATCTTTGTTGTTTTTTACCTGTTCTAAATATGGATCTCCATTCGTAGTTCCTACACCAGCGCGTGTACGAATAGCTTTGATAATATCATAGGCTGAAAACGAGAATGAACCTCGACCAGTAGGTCCCCAAGCTTCATTTGCAGCTTCGGCATAAGCTAAATAAATTTCTGTCATGCGTAATCGGGGAGTGACATGGTATTGACCAGATACATTTGATGGATTTAAATTTACATCCTGACGTAAAAGCTTACGCATATAATAGCCCGTACGTGTAGATGTCTCAACTTTGTTGAGTCCATCGTTAGTTGGACTATTTACCGCGGTATTGATAGCGGTATTATTTACTCCAGAAGTAGACCCATTGACCAAGATATAATTTTTTAATCTTGGATCTCTATTATCATAAGGGCTATTTGCATTATAGCCGCTTGCCGCATCATTAATTGGATAACCATTAGCCATTGGAAATGCATCTACTAAATTTTGTGTAGGATTTAATCTTCCTCGCCCAAATAAGGTCGGAGGAAAGTGATCTGCCTCTAAAGAGGAAGAAAGGTCACCTCTGTCAACACGCCAGATAATTTCTGCTGTGTTTCTTCCGGACTCCATCTGATTTACACTTGCTGGTAAATAGAATAGTGCACCTTGAGGATCAACACCAGATATGCCACCTTTTTGCTGTATAACATTCCCAGCATAATTTGCTGCTTGTTCCCATTTAGCTGTATTACCATCATTAAAAGCAGGACTAGCTGCTAAAAGAGCTGCTTTAGCGCGAATAGCTTGGCTAATTCTTTTGGTCATACGAAGTCTGAATTTTTCGCCAAAAACTTGGTTATAGTCTGTTAAGTTTACACCTAAGGATTGGTATTTAGCGGGTATTTGGCTTGCATTTGAAATATCTTCAAAATCAAGCGGTAAAAGTTCGTCTGCTTTATCTAAATCTGCATAAATTTGTTGCATACATTCCTCAAAAGTGGCTCTAGGTTTATTAAAGTCAGATTCTGAAGTTTCGTATTCTAGTACAATTGGTATTCCCAATACTTCACCGCTACTTGTTTTGCCAGCATGTGTTTGCAATAAATGGAACATAAATAATGCGCGTAAGCCTAATGCTTCACCTTTCATCCGATCATTGAACATCGAATTAATAGGAGCAGAGGATGACCACTCCACTTTATCTTGAATGGATAGAAAATTATTAATGTATTGAATTGCTGAACGACTGTTTCTCCATTGTTCTAAAGGATTATTCATGGCAGTCCATTGACCCGTAGCAATTTTTAAATAATTGCTCGCGCGATCATTTGTTACCGCATCATCTGTAGCTACATCATTGAATGACCAACTATTTGTAGGTACTCTGTTATAGCCGTTGAGTAAGATACCTTGTGCATATAAAGGTCTTGTATATGCAGTTTCAATATCTAGAAAATTTTCGATTGAAGGTGTAAACATATCTTCACATGACGTGAATGCTATAGTCGATGTAACACCTAATATGAATAGTAATTTTTTCATGTCTTATCTATTAGTCTTGTTCTAGAATAGAGCCTTAACGCCAAAGTTGAAAAATCTGGTTTGTGGTGTACTACCCACTGATAGCTGCATAGTTTCTCTTTCTTTAGCAAAAGTCATTAGATTGAAACCATTTACATAAGTGCCTAACTCACGAAGAATTCCCTTGCCCAAAATAGATTTAGGAAAATCGTATGATATCTGGACTTTGCTTAAATCAAAACGATTTGTACTATACATCCAGAAATCAGAAGCTCTATAATTATTATCACTATTGTTAGTAGTCAATCGGGGATAAGTAGCGGTCGTACTAGTCTCCGGAGTCCAACGATTACGAACGACTTCTGAATATTTGTCTTCCGCATCAACCCAGAAATAAGAATTATTACGCAAAGCATTAGCACCATTACGACTTGTCGCGACAGCGAACAAGGTTAAGTTTTTCCATTTGGCAGTAATATTGAATCCTAAAGAGAAAGGCGCACCGGCCCATCCTCCTTTGCCGAGATAAATTTCATCACGTGTATCAATTGTACCATCACCGTTTTGGTCTATGTATTTGATGTCACCAGGTCTCACTTCACCAAATGATGAAGTAGCTGAATTATCTATATCGCTTTGATCTCTATAGAATCCATTACTTTGGAGCCCCCAAATAGCATCCAATGGTTTTCCTGTACGGTTTTGGTAAGCAAATTCAAATATCTCATCACGTTTAGAAGCTTGGGTGTCATAATAAAGTCCATTCACTCCTAAAGAAAGACTGCTAGAACTATTAAAAGATTTATTAATATTAATTCCAAAATCAACCCCCTTACGTTCATCTATATTATAATTCACATATGGTAAATCAGAATATACAGGCCAGTATGACATAAAATACATAGGATATATGGTACTTGGCTGGGTCAATAAACCATTCATCTGATTATAGAAATAAGTTGCATTATAACTGATTAAGTTATTAAACATATTGGCTTCAAAGCCAAAGCTAAACTCTCTACGTTTCGGGTAAGTCATATCTTTATTATCTCCACGCACACGATCAAAAGAATGTACAAGTTGACCATCTGCCCAACTGTACCATGCACCTTCTTGATAGGTATAATAGCCTTGATACATATAGAATTGCTCAATATCCACGTCTGTATTCACTATACCAGCAGAAGCTTTAAATCGAAGATCATTAAAAATGCCTCCTTTCATAAATTCTTCTTCACTTAATCTCCACGCTAAGGATAGTGTAGGGGAGAAGGCTTTACGTTTACCTTCCGGTAATTTTGCAGAATGCGGCAATGCTCCGCTGAAGTCAGCATAATATTTGTTTGCAAAATTGTAACCCAGATGTAAGCCTAAGTTTGCATTACTTTGCTTATGATATTCTGCTGATCGTGTTATTTGAAATGCATTAGCCAGAAGAATCGCGGACACATGATGATTGTCGTTATATGTACGGAAATAATTAAGCCTAGCATTCATGCCAATTGTTTGACGATAAATACTACCTCCAATATTCTGAACACCGTTTCTACGATCTTCGCCATATTTTGTCAAACTGCTAATCAAATCTTCTCCATTATAATTATTCCATGCGGCTTGGTAGACGGCATAGGTATTATTGTACGATTGATTGTATTGATTTTGATAATCAATAGCTAAGGCTGTTTGAAAAGTAAGTCCTTCCGTAATTCCTTTCAAATCAAAATCTAATCCTGTATTAAATTGAAATTGCCTATTCATATGACGACTGCTTCCACCAGAATATATAGTGGCAAAGGCATTAGTTTGATCAAGTTGGCTTCCACCTAATAAATACTGTCCATTTACTAAGAAGTTGGTGGTATTTACATAAGTCCAAGAGTTCTCATCTGCTTCCTCGAGCATACTAATGGGAATAAGTGGTGAGAAGCGATGTGGTCTACCAGTCGCTGCTGCTGCCCAATAGTCCGTGTTTACACCTTTTTGGGTGTAGAAGCTAGCAGAAGCATCAACATTAAGTGACATGATGCTATTAAGTCTAGAATCAATGTTTCCGCGCATATTGAATCTATTAGATGTATTTCCCTTCGCTTCACCAAAATTTAAAAGTGATCCGGCCGACCAAAAACCAAAATTTGTATAATATTTAGTTTTGTCACCTCCTCCAGAAACTTCAGCTGTGGCGTCATAGCGATTGAAGCTGTTCTTGATATAATCCGAAGAATAATAGTCTACATTTGGATATCTATAAGGATTAATTCCGACTGCATGATGATATATAGTTTCTTCACTATATAGGTTAGGTAGTCCATCATTTCTTCTGGCCTCATTATATAATGTCATATATTCGGCAGATCCTAAATATTTTGGATAGCTAATTGGCGTATTAATACCCGCATTCGTACGGATATTAATCTTTTGATTATCTTCCTGTCCGCGTTTTGTAGTAATATATATTACTCCTTTAGATGCTAAACTTCCATATAACGCAACTGCATTAATTCCTTTCATTACAGAAATTTCTTCGATCTCTGTAGGCATTACATTATTAGCGTCTCTTGGAAAACCATCTACCAATAATAGATATCCCCCAGTTCCCCAAATATTACCATTGTATCCTGGAATAAAGGCATCCAAATTGTCTAAGCTGTAAGTGGTGTAATTTTTATTTAATAGGTTATTAATATTGATGGCGCTTACTTCGCCCATTACATCTTTTTTCTTTACTTTACGAAAAGCTACTTGAACCAATTCGGTACTATCTGTATACAAACTATCTTGCAGGGCAATAGAAAAAGATATATTATTTGGGTGTGCAAATAGGTATATTCCTGGAGAAGCTAATATTCCCATGGATGCAATACTTAAGCACACCGCTTTCTTTATGTTTTTATACTTCATTGTCTTCATAATTTAATGAATGGATCATCCTCCGGATTACCAGCCTGGATTTTGATAAAACTCAGGATATAAATTCACATCCGATACTTTAAGTGGTAACCAATAATGTTTGGAAGAAAAATTTCTTTCCAATATCACATTCTCTCGAATATTTACAATACGGTTATTTGTTGGATCTTCGGGGTCAAATGATGCTCTGTCGAATTCTACCGACGTCTTTAAGGTATATGGTCTTTCGATTAATAATAGCCATCTTCTTAAATCATTAAAACGGTGTCCTTCATATGCTAATTCCACCGCGCGTTCGCGTCTTAACTCATCCAAGAATGTAGACACTGAACTTTGAAACTTTTGATGCACAGGGGCTACACCAGCGCGCTCACGAATAACATTTACGGCATCCAACGCTGTTTTACTAAAGTTTGATGATTTGCCACTAATACTGTTGTTTCCCATTAAAGCAGCCTCTGCGTACATTAAATACACATCAGCAAGCCGTAAATAGGGTATGTAAATATTCATAGCGTATGAGTAATCGAAATGCCTGTCGTAGTTATTGGCAGCCAACGTCGTAAACTTTCGTAAAGAATAACCTGTCCGAGACCCATTTTGAATACTTCTATATGATCCTCCTGTGTATAATTGCGCGTAGCGTCTGAGATTAGGATCCATATCAGTTTCCGTAATATTTCCAGTAACCACTTTCACGCCGTCAAATAGTATGTCTGTATAGAATCTAGGATCTCTATTTTTCCAAGGATAATTTGGATCATACCCAGATTCTGGATCAGCTTTAGTAATGTCCTTTATTGGTAATCCATTTGCCATACCATAATTGGCATGTACATAGTTTGCTGTAGGATTGAATTTTATTGCGTCACCTTCGGAAATTAAACCAGGGAGGTATTGTTTACTGGTATTATAATGGGTGTCGTTACCATTATTATAAGGTCCTCGAAAAATAGCCTCCGTACTACCTGGCAAAGCCCAGTTTTGATTAATTGTACGGAATACGGTATGAATATTAGTGAAATCCACCAGTTTATATTTTGTCTGACCACCTTCAACCAATCCCAATAATTCACCAAAGGCTTCTGCTGCTTTTTTGCAATATTCCGCATGGTAATTTCTATCACCCGTTACAGTTTGGTTCATTAGTGGACTACCTGCCCATAGGTAATTCTTACCTAGGTAGGCAAGGGCCATTATTTTATTGATTCGAAGCTCATTCTTACCTAATGTTCTTCTTCCTGTCACGGTATTGTCCCAATCGAGCGGCAAAAGATTTGCTGCTTCGCGAAAATCTGCAGCTGCAAGGTCTGCACATTCATGATAGCTAAGCCTAGGTAATGTCAATTTTTCATCACTTGGTAGTACATAATTGATATATGGCATGCCACCAAAGTATTCCATTAGACGGTGATGAAACCAGCCTCTGAAAAATAATAATTGACCTTTTATTAAGTTACGTTCTTCTGCTGTGGCATCAGTCATTTTGTCAAAATTTTCTAATGCAATGCTAATTTTGCGTAAGCCAAACCAAGCAGCATTCCATAGGTCTTGAGAACCTCTATTACCCCAAGTTGTTGTAAAGTCATTTTGCTCCATCCAACCAGCCCCCCATCCATCGTGTTGCGCTTGCCAGCCCCAAAAATTCCCATTATCTATTTTATGAATAAAGTGATAGTCGCCAGCAGTAGTAGTAATTTCATCTTCACCCCAGTTCCAAGAGTTTGTCCAATAATTGTTTGTGAAATTCACAATACAATGGTATAATTCTTCGGTATAACCTTGAAAATTGACGAAGTTTTTGAATGCATCATCAGGAGAGACAATGGATTCTTCTTCTTTATCTAAATATTTCTCACAAGAAGTTAAGGATGTAACACCTAAGACTCCACAAGAAATAAGCACTTTAATATATTTAGAATATTTCATAATAAATCCAATTAGAATGTAATGTTAGCACCTAAATTAAAACGCTTTACAGTAGGGTAAGCTCCTTGCGATGCCCAACCTGTACCCGCATAATTTGACTCCCTGTCATCTGGCATTTTAGACCATAGCAATAAGTTGTGCCCATTTAAAAAGATACGTATATGCTGTAACCCCATTCTGCGTATGAAGTTATGGTCAGTAGTTAGGTTATAGGCTATTTCTGCTGTTTTTAGTCGAACATAGGATCCATCGTACATAAACCTATCGGCATTATTGTAACTACTTGCTAAAGCTAACCATCTAGGCATAGGCACGTCAGCGTCAATATTGTCTTTCGACCAATATGTACCTTCATGATAAGCCAAATTACGTTGACGGCCAAAACTTTCAAATACCACTTGACGCGTAACATTATTCACACCATACCATTGTGTCATTAAGCTGAAATTTTTGAAATCAAAACCAAGCGTAAGGTTATATGTGTTTTGAGGAACAGATGGATATGCATATGGGATATTATCTCTTGAATCGATAATTCCATCTCCATTAAAATCCACTATATGATAACTCCCAGGTAACTTATTATGATCATTATTATCATGCGCTGTAGATGAATATAGTTCGTCCCAAGTATTATAGCGACCAGCATTCACATGCGTATAAGTTTGACTGATTTGTTTATTTTCAAGTTTTTGATATTCCGGTAGTAGGGCAGGACTATCACCTTCAATGACTTTATCCTTTGCATGTGTAAAATTCATGTCCCCCCAAATTCTCCAGTTTTGATTGAGAGACTTGTTTGCTTTAATTTCTACCTCATATCCCTCATTTTCAACTATACCCAGATTGGCAACAGGAGCCGCAACGCCTAAATAGTCAGGAATCGCTCGGCTATTTCCAGGGATTAAAACATCAGTTCTTTTGTCTTTGAATATGTTAACTTGTCCAGTAATTAAATTATTAAATAATCCAAAATCAGCTCCAAAGTTTGTTTTTCTAACTTTCTCCCAGCGCACATTTGGATTTCCAAGAACATTTTCTTTGAACCACATGTAGCTACTTGTCTCTGGATTCACACCTACTACCCCCATTTTAGAGTTTCCACCCATAGTCCATTGCGTAAGATATAACCATCTACCTGCGACATTGTCATCCCCAATATCACCTACAGAAGCCCTAAGCTTCAACATATTCAATACGGAATTCCCTTTTAGGAAATTTTCCTCTGAAACTAACCAACCTAGACCTCCAGAATTGAAGAATCCAAATCTATATTCAGGCGCAAATTTCTCTGAACCAGTATATGCGCCATTGTATTCGATCATATACTTATTCTTGAAATTGTAGGTAGCACGAAATACCCAGTCTTCACGGAAATAGGGTTGTTGACTTCCTGTTGCATATTGGTTACGGTTAAATAAACCCATAGCAGTAAGATTGTGGTTTTCAGCAATTGTTGTTCTGTAATCCAACTGAAATTGATAGAAAAGTCTACGATAAGTAGATCCGTTGTTTACGTTTCCTTCTTGTTGAGTCCAGTCAATTCCCTCTACGAAATCAAAACCACTGTTATTTTGATTAAATCTGTATCTGGCTAAGCCAGTTTCAGGATCAATCCATTTTTCTTGAGGGTCATTAAATACATCGTTAATACCTCTTCCTGTCTCTACAAAGGTATTATCGAGAGAAAAAGTTCCTCTTGCTGTAAGACCGTTCACAAACATGTCTAATTTTTGTTCAAGCGTAAAATCAGATGTAATTCGATTAGTGGTTATAAATTGGTAACCCGCTAAAGCTAATGACCTTGCCGAATTGATACCAGCTTGTGAATCATTTGGGTAATAACCCCATGAGCCATCCGAATATCGTGGATAGATTACATCAGGGGCTAGAGTATAAGCAGCTATCCAAAAATCATATTCATTCACACCAATACGTGGACTTTTGCGCGTACCAGTTGATCCTGCTAGGTTAGTAGAGAATTTGGTGGTAGGAGTTAATTGAAAATCCAAATTAGATCTTACGTTAATTCTGTTGAAATTATACCCCGATTCGTAACCTCGGCTGTTGTCTCGATGTCGAAACATATCTCCTTCGAACAAATAATCTGCACTAGCAAAGTATTTTACTTTGGATGTACCACCAGCTATATTAACATTACTGTTTTGGGATAAAGCATATCCTTTAAATAATTCATCTGCCCAATCCACATTAACATAACGTTCTCTTTCCTCCTGATTGACTGGATAGCGATATTTATCAATTATATTTTGTGACTGATAATACGACCAGCTGTCTGGTGAAAGTGCTAATTCATTTTCAATAGCCAGGTTACGAAGCATCATTGCATCATACGCATCCATTTTTCCAGGTAATTGTGATACTGTCTTTACAATATTATTTACAGTTCCACGCACGGATGCGCGTCCTTCACGCCCTCTTTTGGTTGTAATTAGGATTACACCATTTGCACCACGTACACCATAGATAGCTGTGGCAGAGGCATCTTTTAAGACAGATACAGTTTCAATAGACCCGATATCCACACTGGTCATAGGACGTTCTACACCATCAACCATAATTAATGGCTCTGTATTATTCCAAGTACTGCGACCACGTATTACAATACGAGGATCTTCTTCACCTGGCATACCTGTACTTGCTGTAGTTACTACCCCAGGTACATTTCCTGTTAACGCTGCACCGACACTTGATACACCTCCGGCACGTTCTAAAACCTTCCCTGCTGTTTGTGCTACTGCACCTACAACGGTTTCTTTTTTCTGCGTACCGTAACCGACTACGATGGTTTCCTCGATTTCGATTTCTATAGAATTCAGCGTAATGGTAACGTTAGTTCTGTTTTGAATGTTTTCTTCTGTCCTTTCATATCCAAGTTTGGTCACCACCAAGGTGTTGCTATTCTGCGGTACTTGTATACTGAATTTACCTGCATCATCGGTAGTTACTTGGACATTTGTTCCTTTTACTAATATAGAAGCACCACTTACTGCTTCATTGTTCTGATCTTGGACAGTTCCTTGGACTCTTCTGGATGTTTGTGCCAAACTGTCGACTGGCACACTCAGCGCCAACACTAAGGAAAAGGCAAATGAGAAAATTATTCCCCAAAGTTTTTTCCAATGCCTAATGAGTGTGATGGTAGATTTTATCATCATAGCATTTCTTAAGTTTATAAATTAATTGGTTATACTTAGTAGGTAGAATTATGTTCTTCTATAAGATTTTTTTGGTTAGCTATTATGAAACTATATTACTTTAATAGGTAATGTAGTCTATCTAGTAGCTGCTATTGTAAATCATAGGTTAGTTTTTTGTTTTTCATAGTTTCTTTAGTTTATAAATGGTTATAAATAGATGATTTAAAATAGTTATTCATATATATGTACACTATCTCATAGCAAAAAATAAATGTCGATGTTGGTTACTTGTTTATAATTGTATATCAAAGCTACAGTAAGTAATTTTTTCGATAGGATAAGAATGTCTAAATGAATGATAAGAATGTCTAATCTTAGTTTCTACATTCTAGAGAACACGTTTTAGTGGGTTTTAATCAAATTCTAATTTCTGTTGCAATAAATAATTGATTTGAGAAGTTTTCTTGTAACAAGGAGTGATATTTCAGGAAAAGACAGCAAGTCTTAAAATAGAAAAAGGGAGGTTGAATTTTTTCATACCTCCCTTTTCTAGGAATTTTAAAAATATTTATTTTTTATTTGCCTTGAAAAGCTTCAACAATACCGACATAAGCATCCTTACGTTGATAACCAGATTTATTTGTGAAAATTCCTACAGGCTCATTCGGACGCCAAGAAGATGTTTCGAGTTGATCTACAGGGCTTCTAAAAGTAATACCTGCACGTTGTGCAGCAGGGATTTTATTGTTATAAGCTTTTATAAACCAATTATACATGGACGACTGCTGTAAGTATAATGAAGGTGTAGCTATTGTGATAGGGCCACCGATACCAATATCTAAAGCTGAAATCTTAATTAACTTTCCGGTACTTGCTAACCTTTCTAATGCTGTTTCTATTTTAGATTTATCTGCATCGAGATTTAAGGCAAATTCAGTAGCTATTCCGTCCACTCTTGCACCTCTTTGTTCGGTATAAGTTATCAGGTCTTTTAAGCCATTGATTTTGTCAGGGAACTCATCTAAATTCGTTTCGGTAATGAAAATTTTATCATCATTGTTTGCATATTGCTTAATCATATTAATTGCAACAGCTGCATAATCTTTACCTAAATAATCTTGCCAATAGAATGTATTTGCTGGCAAAGTACCTCCTGGATGTTTTCTCAATTGTGTAGGATTATCATTATCAATTGGCTGATATACCACACTCCAGGATTTTACTTTATTTTTTGCTACTTCACTTACAGCTTTGATATATTTATCCAATTCTGCGGTGAGGATGTGTCTTTTCTCTTCAGCAGATTTTACGATGGTTTCACCTGGGATTTCATAATTCATCTTAACATTGTCAATCAAGTAGTCTGGAGCACCAGTTTGTGAGCCTAACGTAAGTACAAAGGAATTCCATTCTTTTTGTGCTTCTGTTAAGTTCAAGGCTGCTATTGGCATAGTAATCATTCCTCTTCCCCAGGCATTAATAGGAATCCCGAAGCTTGAAGGACCTCCATATCCAATAAGGCTAGGATTGCCATAATCCGCGGTAATAGCCATACGCATACCCGCACCATAAAAGCCACAACAACCATCACCTTTGAAATCAATTGTTACGTTTTTGTAGTATTTCAATTTTCTCCCATCAGGTAAGGTGATTCTAAATTGTGGGAAAGCCGTAGATGGATTTTTTAAAATATGTAATACTTTTCCGCTATTACCTGCTGCTACAGGATCATTAACTACGGTTGCTGTGGCATCACTTGTCGTAGTACGATAAGTTGTACCTAATGCATCTCCCTCAAAATCGACGACATTGTCCACGCCAGAAACTCCTGGAAGTACGATATCGGCTATTAATCGATTGAGATAGGTGGATTGCTGATTTTGATGCCATACTAAATGACCACCATGAAGTGGCGTAGTTGAATTAGCCGTGAATACCGTTTCTAAATTTTCTAGAACTACACTACCGTCAGCTTGAACGATATTATTATGATTAAAAGTTCCAGCAGTCAGAGTTAATTCATCAAAATGCTCAGATAACAATCTGTAAAGTAGGCTGTTTGATCCTAAATCTCCAAGACTAACTTCCGCGCCTAATTTAAAATTGGCTTGATTGCCTTTATTGACATAACTTTTTAAAACATCATACTCGTCTCTTGCTTCTTGGTCAATGATACTTTGCGGTTTGTCAACGTAAATTTCTCTATTTTCGAATTTAGTACAAGCGCCAAATAGTGCAGTAGACATTAGCAGCATTGTAATTTTATTTACTGTTCTCATAGATTTCTAAAATTTAATTAATTCTGAAATGGCGTAAAATATTCAGGAGCAACAGCACGGTCACGCGCCACTAAAGTATCTTGCGTAACTATTTTTCCGCTAATCTGTCTTGAATTAGCTCCGCTACCCACGGTAACATTCGAATAATTCACTTCATAGTTGAGATATAAGGCACTTCTGTCTCTATTGCCCCAGCTATTTTTCTCTCCATTGATTACGTATTTGCCTGAGCCAGTAGCGGTATAGCCATTTGAATTAGTGCTAATGGTACATTCACCATTTTGGTTGAAAGTTAAAAGTAGGGTACAAGAGAAAATATTTCCTGCATCAGCATCACGAAATTGCACCGGGAACTCGACTTGACTTAATGTTTTAGTTTTTAAATTATTTACGTCATCATTTTCTACAAAAGCTTTGTGACGTACTACATTTCGGGATACATCTCCAGTCATTGCGTCTTTTCCTCTTCTTAAATAATTTCCGTGCCATGGATTAATAAATTTTAGCGCATAAAACACAAAGTTTTTGTCAGCTAAAATCGTATCCGCATTTTTCACGCTGTTCATTTTCAAAGGCAACACATAATTATTGGAAATCGCTAGCGGATCAGCAAAGAAAGCATCCGTAAGTTGCACGACTACACCACCTAAAATTTCTCCTTTTTTAATAGTTATTTGATTAGAATTAACCGAAAAATAGGTGGAAGGCATGGGCAATAGCTTTGCCCCGCCTGACCCAAAATATAGATTAGATAATAAGTTATTGTCTATGGAGTAATCAATCACTACATCGTTCTGGTTGTATCGAGTACCGCCTAATGTTGCCTTAATTTCCACTTTACGTTCATTATCTAATGAATTGTCAAAATTTAGATCCTCACCAAGTACGATCGTTCGAATAGGGTATTGGTTTGCAAAATACACTGCCTGATAATCAAAATCAGGATGTACGATTTCAGTGTTTTTACAACCCGATACTAAGCCTATTAGGACTGCTAGTATAAGTTTGGTGATTGTTATATTATTTTTTTTCATATAAATATTCATTAACTGGTAACTGAAATGTTATTCCCAACCATTATTTTGATATAGATTATTAAACTTGATCGTTTCCGATTGCGGTATAGGGCCGTAGAGCATATAGCTTTGATACGTACGAGTCTCTACTGTAATAGGCGTATAATTTCCGCTAACTAAGTCGATCCCACGCGCTGTAGTATTTAGATCTTCTTTCCATCTTCTGAGATCCCAAAAGCGGAAGCTTTCAAAACTTAATTCAATTCGACGTTCATTTCTGATCAATTGTCTCATTTTATCTTTATCCGTTTTGCATTCTTCGAGATACGCATCATTATTAGTCAACCCAATACCCGCTCTTCTGCGAATAGTTTTTATAACATCATAAGCCGAGAAACTATGTGTGCCAGTTCCAGTTGGTCCCCAAGCTTCATTTGCAGCTTCGGCGTAAGTTAAATACATTTCAGTATATCTGATTCTTGGCAGATACCTACTTTTGTTGCTTGTACTGTTTGGATTTCTATTTACATCCATTCTCAATCGTTTCTTCATATAATACCCTGTTCTGGTAGAAGTCTCTCTATTGTTTAGGGCATCTACTGTAGTAGATTGACTAGTGGTGTAAATAGGCGTATTATTTATACCAGCTTGTGCACCATTATAAATGATATAATGTGTAAGGCGAGGATCTCTGTTGGCATAAGGATTTGCAGCAGTAAATCCACTATTCGCGTGATTAATAGGATAACCATTCACCATTGGAAAAGCATCCACTAGGTTTTGAGTAGGATTGATAAACCCATTTCCAAATAGGCTAGGAGGTAGGTTTTGTGCTTCCTGATCTCCGTTATTGGTTTGTATATTCTCTCTCCAAATGATCTCAGGTGGGTTATTTCCTTGAGATAACCCATCAATTTCTCCTTGGTTATTGTAGAATGTATGACCGTTTGCTGGAAGTGCATTAGCACCACCTTTGTAATTAATGATTTCTGCTGCTGCATTGGCTGCTGCTTCCCACGAAAAATTATTACTTGCGTGTTGGAATGCTGGACTTGCGGCAAGCAATGCTGCTCTAGCTTTGAAAGATTTTGCAATTAATCCATTAAACAATTGGCGGCTGTGTGTACCCATTACCCTACTGTAATTTCCTGGACTATTGGTTACGTTTCGGAATTTCTCTGGAATCTGATTGGCATTGTTTATATCATTATATTCCATTGGAAGATAATATTCCGCACTATCCAAATCTGTTAATATTTGGTCAATACAGTCTTTGAAGCTTGCTCTTGGGATATTAAAATCGCTGGTCGAAGTTTGGTATTCTTTAATAAGAGGAACACCTAATAATTCGCCATTGGAAGCAATACCACCATGATTACGAACTAAGTAATACATGTATAAAGCGCGTAAACCAAATGCTTCTCCACGTAGACGCATATTGAATAGCTTGGCAACTTCTGGATCATTAGCCCAATTTACTTTCTCCGAATTGGCCAAAAATAAGTTTAGGTATAATAAAGAACCATAACCTGTATTCCAAAAATTCAAAGGATTATAAGACGCTGTCCATGAGCCCGTCGCGATTTGTAGATATTCATTTGTGCGGACATTCGTCACAGCATCATCGGTAGCTACATCGCTGTTGTTGTAATATGTCGGGATCGTTCTATACGTTGTATTTAAGAAGCCCTGTGCAAATCGGGAATCATCATACATTTGATCTTCCGATTTTAGATTTTCAGGATCTGGCTCAAACCACTTTTTACAGCTAACAAAAGAGAGAGCACATAATCCTAAAATAAATATTTTGATTTTCATAATTTCCTAATTTTAATAAGACCTAAAAAGATGCTGTAAATCCTAAATTATAGAAGCGATTTTGCGGCGCAGAACCGAAATTTGTTTCCATCATTTTACGCTCTTTGGAAATAACTAAAAGATTGTCTCCGTTTACATAAACGCCCATTTTCTTCACTAATGAAGAATTTCTGAAAAATTGCTCACCCAAATCGTATGTAAACTGTACTCTTGTTAAGTTGAAGCGATTATTATCATACATCCAGAAGGTAGAATTTTGGAAATTGTTCGCGCTACTGGTACTTGTCAAGCGTGGATAAGTGGCCGTTTGTGCAGTACTTTCTGTCCATCTATTCAATACTACATCAGAGTATTTATTCAGACCGCGTACCCAGTAATAAGAGTTGTTTTTAAACCCAATAGCACCATGAATACCTGAACCCATAGCAAAGAATGTAAGGTTTTTGTACTTCAAGGTAAGGTTGACACCATAACTTAATGGATTTGCAGACCAGCCATTGTGGCCCAATTCGACTTGATCTCTTGCGTCTACAATACCGTCTTCATTTACATCTCTGTATTTGATATCACCAGGCTTTAAAGTACCACCGAAAGTTTGTCTTGCATGGTTGTCAATTTCTTCTTGAGATTGAAAGAAACCTTCTGCTATATATCCAAAATAAGCATCCAATGGTTTACCAACACGGTTTTGATAACTGTATTCGTACGCTTCCTCTTTTCGAATTACTTCTGAATCGTATACCATTCCCACAATTCCTATATTGTACGAGAAGTCACTGATCTTATTATTAAAGTTCAAGAAGAAATCTACACCAGTACGCATTTCCTCACCAAAATTGAAGTTTGGAAGAAAGTCACCTTGTCCAGTAAAATAAGAAGGGAATAAGGTAGAACCTCTCGATAATAAACCCTTGATATTTTGCTTGAAGTAATTAGCATTCAAATGAATTCTATTTCCAAAAAAAGAAGACTCCAAACCTAATCTGATTTCGTCACGATTAACAAAAGTAAGATTCGGATTGGCACCTCTACCAGACATTGTAGTATAACCTCCACTGGCACCATCTCTCCAAGTAAACCAACCACCAAGGCCTTCTTGATTACCAAAATTTCCCGCATACAGATAATGTCCATTGATGTCTAAGTCTTGTTTCAATGAAGCGTAGCTACCTGTAACGATTAAATTATTGATAAACGAAGCATTATCTTTGATAAAGCTTTCTTCGCTCAAGCGCCATCCTAAAGTTCCTGTAGGAGAAAAACCTCTTCTTTTATTTTCTGGAAGCTTACTCGAATGAACCACATTTCCATTGAAATTTAAGTAGTATTTATGCTTGAAATTATATCCAAAATGCATCCCTAAATTGGTGTTGCGGAAGGGGTGGTATTCACTACCTCCATCCGTATCTGGATCACTGGAATATTGAGAAATATATCCAAAACCTACCAATTTAGCGCTCACATTGTGATGATCATTAAATGTGCGTGCGTAATCTAATTGAGAAATTGATGTTAATGTTTGATCGTACAATGACGTTCCGATGAACTCATTAGTACTGTTTCCATCATTTCCGAATTTTTGAAGACTTTTAATCACCTCTTTGCCATCAATGGTCACCCATTCTGGTTGATAAGTAGCATAAGGAACACTATAACCTTCGGTATAACGTGTGGTATAGTCCATACTAAATTGTGATCTAAAAGATAAACCTTGTGTGATACCACTCAAATCCGCTTTTGCAGCTACATTAAACATAAATGTTCTATGTTTATTCTTGATGTAACCTGAAGCCATCATTTGGGACAATTGGTTGGTTTGGATTGTCGAAAGACCACCTAAAAGATATTTTCCATCTATAATATTATTCGAGTTTTTCACAATGATTTGCAACTCTTCATTCTCTGGATCCAACATATCGATTGGCACGTAGGGATGAAACCAGTCGTTATTAGGTCGGAAGCTACTTGCCATTCCCCAAAAATCGCCACGTGCATAATATTGGTCAGTCATGATCGCTACGGCGTCTGTGGATGCATTTAACCAATCGGTTAATTTCATATCCACGTTAGAACGCACATTGAGTGAAAAATCATTGTTTTTGTCTGCCACACCATATTTCAAAATATTATTATTGTAAGATAAGCCCACATTTGTGTAGTATTTGGTGCGTTCATTACCACCGCTTATTTCGGTAGTAAGATCGGACTTGTAGCTAAACTTTCTTAAAAAATCATCCGAATAGAAATTTAAATCTGGATAGCGATAGGGATTAGTACCCAAAGCTGTGTTGTAAATTTCTTCTTGCGTATATTTCTCTGCGAGACCATCGTTGCGAAGTGCTTCATTGTACAAGCCCATGTATTCCGCAGCATTCAAATAGGTAGGGTAGGATTTTGGAACAAAAATCCCTGTATTCAACCTGAAATCCACACCTAATGGTTTTTGTGTACCTCTTTTGGTCGTAATCAATACCACACCACGAGAACCCGCAGATCCGTAAAGTGCTACACTACTCGCATCTTTAAGTACAGAGATGGATTCAATTTCATTTAATCTTACATCAGAAGCGCGACGTTCTACACCATCGATTAATATCAATGGAGCTTGTCCCCAAATATTACCTGTGTAACCACTTATTAAGCTCTGAAGATTATCTAGACTATATGTACTAAAGCTTTTATTAAGAAGTTCTGTTATGTTTATTGCCGATACAGCACCTACTATGTCTTTTTTCTGAATACTTCCAAAGGCAACATTGACAAGACTATCTTCAGATGCTTGTGGTATGTTCAATTTATCTTGTCCATTGGAAGTAGAGACTTTTATAGAGAGTGCTAAAAGAATCCAACAAACTTTTATGTTATTTTTTATCATTTTATCAACAGTTTAAATTTTACCAACCAGGATTCTGTGAAAAACCTTCGTAAATATTTACATCAGATACTATGAATGGAAACCAGTAGTGTCTTTTTTCATATTTTCTTTCGAAGATTGTATACTGTCTGTAATTCAGTACTCGAGCGTTTCTTGGGTCTGCGTACACTTGCTGATCTGGCATACCTCTATCAAAATGAATCCCCATTTTGTACACGTAAGGTTTTTCAGTTAATAAAAGCCAACGTCGAAGATCATTGAAACGATGTCCTTCGAAAGAAAGTTCTACTGCTCTTTCTCTTCTGTATTCCGAACGGAAAGCATCTTGTGAGGCTAAGAATTTGGGTGCTACATGACCTACATTTAATCCCGGTCTATCACGTATGATATTGACAGCATCTACAGCAGTCTTGTTGTAATTCGATGATTTACCTGTAGGAGAATTATAACCTTCTGAAGCTGCCTCTGCATACATCAAATACACATCCGCTAATCTCATGAAACTTAAATACATGACGTTGTTGTCCATATATCCTTCCCAATCGTTGGATAGGCGTGAGATATATTTAGCGAGCATATAACCTGTAATAGGAGCTCTATGTGTATTACCCGGGT
The DNA here is from genome assembly GCF_011043515.1 of Sphingobacterium sp. SGL-16. NCBI lineage: Bacteria > Pseudomonadati > Bacteroidota > Sphingobacteriia > Sphingobacteriales > Sphingobacteriaceae > Sphingobacterium > Sphingobacterium sp. SGL-16. Next base: position 113,372 of record NZ_JAAKGQ010000003.1, read on the forward strand.
CGGTTCGGAAGAGACCTTGAGTATGCAAACTTGCATATTGTCTTCTGTGGTCGTTACCTACGTAGCTACCATTGTTAACGACTTTCTCCCCATCTATCATGATGTCGTGATAAAATCTAGGATCTCTGTCTTTCCAAGGAAAGTTTGGATCATAACCAGACTCCGCATCAGGTTGAGATGGGTTGGTCATATTGATCGGTAAACCATTGGCCATGCCGTAATTATCTACATAGTTGGCCGTAGGATAGGCTTTTATACCTCTGGCTATAATGGTATAAGGACGGTAATCCGTAGATTGATTCCATCTGAAACGACCATTTGATTCCGCATGATTTTCAAGCATAATAGCTTCGCGGTATCTTTTTTCTGTACCACCTTCCTGTACACTTATAGCACCTGGAATAGCTCCATTTTGTGCGAACGTGTAGAAAATTTTAGAATAATGTTCAAACGGTATTAAGGAATATCTTCCTGTTGATTCACAAATTTGTAATGCCTCACCAAGCGCTTCAGCAGCTCTTTTACAGAAGTCAGCATTATAGGTACGGCTACCGGTTGATTCTTCATTCATCAATGGACTTCCCGCGTATAACAGGTTTTTGCCTAAGAAAGTTAATGCCATAATTTTGTTCGCTCTGCGATCATTATTTCCTCTGGTAGCAGCTCCTGCTGCAATTTGATCCCAATCCACAGGCAATAAATCAGCGGCTTTACGTAAATCTTCGGCTACTTTTTCAGCTGTTTCTTGATAATTTAAGCGTTGCACTCTTGGTGGCTCTGCTGGTGATAAGGCAACATCAATATAAGGTAAACCTCCCCAATATTGCATCAGCATAAAATGAAACCAGCCTCTAAAAAAGTACAATTGACCTTCAATCAATTTTTTCTCTTCTGGAGTCGCTTCAAGTAATAAATCCAGGTTCGCTAATCCGATATTAGCTTTGCGGATTCCATACCAAGATAATCCCCACAAGTTTCCTTTATCACCTCTGTTGTTACTTGTTGGATTTCCTCCTGTTTTGAACCATGATCCAAATATTGCCGTGTTCCATGCCCAGTAATCACCATGATCTACGTTATAAGCAAATAAGCGGTTATCGCCCATTTCCCATAGTTCATCTTCCCCAAAATTCCAGTTATTGTGAGAACCAATAGCTGTTACCAAGGGCACACAATTGTAAAGTTCTTCGACGAAACCCTGAAAATTTCTATAACTTTCAAAAGCTTGTGTTTCGTCAATATCTGCTAATGGGGATTTATCTAAATATTTTTTACAAGAAGTTATTCCTAAGATTATCGAAACAATCAAAAAGGGAAAAACTAGCTTTTTTATATAATTCTTCATAATTAACATGTTTTAAAAGGTAATATCTAGACCTATGTTGTAACGTCTTACTGTTGGATAAGCTCCTCCAGACGAACCAGCCGCGAAATTAGATTCCCTGTCATCAGGCATCTTCGTCCACAGAAGCAAATTGTTTCCATTCAAATAGAGTCTACATGCATTTAACCCAAGTCTATTAATGGTTTGACCTTTAAACGTGTAAGCTAACTCTGCATTCTTAAGTCGCACATATGATCCATCGTATAGGTATCGTGTACCTTCACCGCCAAAAGGAATAGCCGATGAGTATCTTGGCAATGGTACTTGTCCACCACCATTTTCTTTTGTCCAATATGTACCTTCTACGTAGGCTACATTGGAGCCAGAATACGTGTTGAATGTAGGAAATGTAACCTCACGTGTCACATTATTCACTGCATAGAATTGTAAGAAGAATGAAAGGCCTTTGTATTCTGTACCAATACTTGCATTATATGTATTTCTTGGAGATCCAGAATACTCATAAGGTGTAGAGTCAAAACGGTCAATTATACCATCTGCATTAAAATCTATGATATTATAATCTCCAGCCAGCTTCATGTTATCATTAGAAGTACGTGTTGTACTTCCATAGATATCATCCCATGACTCCAGGAAGCCATGATTTAAGTATGCTCTGTACTGTCCCAGCTGTGTGCCTTGTTGCTTTTGATAGTCAGGCAATAATGCAGGATCATCTCTAAACAAAATTGTATTTTTTGCATAGGTCATACTGGTGTTCGCCCAAACGCGCCAGCCTGATGCAAAACGATGATTCAGATTTAATGTAATTTCGTATCCTTTACCTTCTACACTGCCCAAATTGGCGATAGGGGCAGACTGACCAAAATAAGATGGAACGGCTCGCGAGCCACCCGAAATTAAGATATCAGTTCTCAGATCTTTGAAGAAGTCTAAATCACCTGATATCAACCCATTGAATAATGAGTATTCAATACCAAAATTTTTCTTTTCGACTTTTTCCCATGAAATATAAGGGTTACCCAAAGTACTAATGCGATAGAAGGTATATGGTGTATTTTGTAATGGACTTCCCATTTGGGTATTACCACCAAAAGCCCATTGGTCATTATATAACCAGCGACCACCCCCGCTATCATCACCAATTTTACCCCAAGAAGCGCGTAGTTTAAGGTTTTTGATAAATTTAACGTTCTCCATGAATTTTTCATTCGTGATTACCCATCCAGCTGCAAATGAAGGGAAGAAGTCAAATCTATAATCTGGTCCAAATTTTTCAGAACCGTTGTATGCTCCGTTTGCTTCGAATAAATAGCGTCTGTCATAATCGTAAACAGTACGGAAAACCCAGTCTTCACGATAATGTGCAAACTCGCTTCCGCGTGCATATTTTTCACGAAGAAATACTCCTGTAGCACTGATATTATGCTTATCAATGGAGGTCGCATAATTTAATTGACCTGAATAGTTGATACGTCTATAAGTCGCACCTTTGTCCACTGAACCACTTTGATTACTCCATCGAATCATATCCATTTGGTCCATATTTGTCGATAAATCGATTGGATCAAATATTATATTTCCTGAATCCGGATCTATCCATTTCTTTACAGGTTGATTAGGATCCGTTACCCCACGACCATTTTCTCTAAAAGAGTTGTCGATAGAATAATTAGCTCTAAAAGTCAAACCTGGTACAAGAACTTTTAAATCCTGATTTAAGGTGAAATCTGTTGTTAACTGTGTTTGAGTACTTTTTTCGGCGCCTGAGAATGCTAAGATGTACATGGAGTTTGGTACATCATAATCACGTTGTGGATAATATCCCCACGTTCCATCAGAATAGATTGGACGCATCGCATCTGGAGCAGTTCTATAAACCGAAGTCCAGAATCTTCCATCATTTCCGCCAACGCCAAATGGATATTGTCTTACGCCATTAGAGCCAAATAATTTGGTAGAAAGTTTTGTTGTTTTCGAAAGGGTAAAATCAAGGTTACTACGAACATTTAACCTGTCGTATCTAAAATTGGATTTATATCCTCTGTTATTCTCAAAAGTCTTGAATAAATCACCTTCGCCCACGTAATCTACAGAAGCAAAGTATTTTACAATATCACTACCACCTTGTACATTGACATTCGCCCCATATGAGGTTGCATATTCGCGAAATAATTCTTTTTCCCAATCGGTGTTTGGATATCTATCCCATTCCTCATCATTGAGCGGGTAGCGGTATTTTAATAATATTTCTTCAGGTCTGATGTGTGACCAAGAGGTTGGTAATATCATTAATTCATTCTCCACTACACGATTACGTAAAGATAAAGCATCATACGAATCGTATTTTTCAGGAAGTTTGGAAGGAACCTTGGCTGTAGAATTTACTCTTCCACGAATGGTTGCTTTTCCTAATGATCCTTCTTTGGTTTTAATTAATATTACACCGTTAGCACCTTTTACCCCGAAAACGGCTGTTGCAGAAGCATCTTTTAGTACCGATATACTTTCGATAGAACCAATATCGATAGTTCCAATAGGACGTTCGATTCCGTCTACAAGAATAAGTGGAGAGCTATTGTTCCAAGATGTTTGCGCGCGAATAAGTATTTGTGGATCTTCACCTCCAGGCATACCCGTGGAAGTTGTGGTCACAAGTCCGGGCAAATTTCCTGTTAAGGCCATACCAAGATTAGTAACACCACCTGTACGTTCTAATACTTCGCCAGTGGTCTGTGTGATAGCGCCTACCACACTTTCTTTTTTCTGCGCACCATATCCCACAACGACAGTTTCTTCGATATCAATAGCTGATTCTTGTAGAAAAATCTCGATAGTGGATTGATTTTCAACTTTGTATTCTAATGGTCGATATCCTACCATTGAGATGTTTAATGTATTTTTGCCTGGCGGAAGGGTTATCGTAAATAATCCTCCAGCTTTGGTAGTGGTCACCGTATTGGCACCTTTCACTCTAATAGAAACTCCTTCTAAAGCTTCATTATTCTCAGTTCTAACAATTCCTTGCACAGTAGGACTTGGTTGTGCATTAAGAATTAAAACGTTACAGATCGTGAAAAGCAGAAAAAATACATAGGGTAATGATAATCCCCATATTTTTTTCCAATGCCATATGAACCTGATAGTAAATTTTATCATCATAGCATTTATGTTTGAAATTTAATTGGTTATTTTTTTTGGAATAGGTCGATGATAATTGGTCAATTATCTATGATTAGCTTGAAATCTATTTTTCACTAATCATTACAAAATTCCCTTAGCTACTGTCTAAGTTTTTCACATAATTTGTTCTCATAACACGGTTTAGTTTTTAGGCATAAAAACTTATAGGCGCAGATTCATTGCAGCTGGTTAAGTTAATTAATTTGTTTTCCGATTTTCGGTTTATAATTGTATATCAAAGTTACTTGTGGGGCTATTCGGGAGCTAGCAAGAATGTCAAAATGACGGATAAGAATGTTTAATCGATAAGCTAAAATTATGTTTTTGAGGGAGTATTATTCGTTTGCAATTTTTTATTTAATATCTTAGAATACATTTACCATGTGCGATCACATGTGATAACCAATACAGCTACCTTTTATAAACAGAAGATGAGGAGATATATATTATTTTTTATAGTTACATTTTTTATTGTGCCTTTATTTGGGCAAGAATTGCCTGTGTCTTTCCAAAGGTATTATTCGAAAGATGGACTATCATCTAATACCATTTATACTATATATCGAGATACCTACGGATTTTTATGGATTGGTACGGAAGATGGACTGAATCGTTATGATGGACGTACCTATAAAGTCTATCGCTATGATGCTAATAATGAGCAAGGATTAAAATCTAATCACATTACTTCGTTGTGCGAAGATCAGCAAGGTAGAATTTGGATTGCTACTACGGGGGGAGGACTTAGTTATTATGACAGAAAACTAGATAAAATTTTTGCATACGAAAAAACTCCAGATGATCGCTGGATGAGTGCCGCAATTACATCACTTACTACGGATTACAATGGTAATATATGGGTAAGCTCCTATGGCAATATTAGTGTAATCAATGCGAAAGATATTAATAAGATGCCCGATGCTTCTTACAATAAGGTTATCAGTTTTTTCTTGGAGCGATTTACACGGTACATTTATAAAGATAAGGAAGGGCAGATGTGGATTTCTTCCATTGGTAATGTGTACAAAATTTCAAAAGATTTTCAACATATCATAGAGTTTAAAATTCCTTCAAAAATCCACAATGGAATTGAAATTAGTTCTATTACTGAGGATGAACAAAAAAGAATTTGGGCAGGGTCTTCTTATGGATTATACTTTTTGGAACATAAGGGGAAGGAATTTAAAGACTTTGATCACTTTGCTCCATCCAAATTGAGCAGTAATAAAGTATATGCGCTAGGGAATGATAGTAAAGGAGGTGTATGGGTAGGAACGGACAACGGCTTAGACATTTTGAATCCCAAAGATCTTACTATTCAACGATTCAAACCTGATATTTCTAATATTCATAGCTTGAGCCATAAATCTATTCGTAGCATTTATGCGGATCAGTTTGGTATATATTGGGTTGGAACTTATCAAGGAGGTCTAAATAAGTATGATACTAATTTAAGTCAATTTGGGTTAAAGGGTATTAACTTATTTGAGCGAAGAGGAGAAAGTACTAATATGATAACTTCCTTTTTGCAGCACAAAGAGGATGTACTGTTAGGTGTTGATGGAGGAGGCGTTTACATTTATGAACGTAATCTGGACAAACTATCGCCTCTTTCTCTTCCAGAAAACATTAATAACTATACAGTTCTAGCTTTAGAAGGAAAGAACGATAAGGTTTGGATTGGTACTTACCAAAAAGGAATATTGGAATATAATTTTACGTCAAAATCATTGAAAAAATACCGCGCAGGTGAAGGAGTGAATGACCTAAACAACGATGAGGTGTTTTGTCTTACCAAGGATCACGCAGGTAATTTGTGGGCGGGCACCAATGGCGGGGGCATAAATATTCTGAATACACAGGACGGAACGATCAAAAAATATATGGTTCAGGGACGCAATGAACATATTGATATTGAGCCACCTAATAATTTTATCCGTGTATTGAAAGAGGATTTGGATAATAATATGTGGATTGGTTCATATGGATCAGGTGTCTCGGTGTATAATCCAAAGACTAAAAAGACGGTGTTTTATGACCGCGAAAATAGCGGCTTGCCAAGCAATTATATTCTATCCATCCATATTGATAACAAAGGTACCGCTTATGTAGGAACTAATGGAAATGGCATTGGGGTACTTCCAAAAGGTGCTAACAAATTTCAGGTTATTTCCGAAAAGGATGGACTGATTAATGGCGTGATACAAAGTATCATAGAAGCAGATAATGGGAAAATTTGGTTTAGTACCAACAGAGGGTTAAGCTGTTACGATCCTGCAAACAAGTCTTTCAAAAATTATACGCAATCCGCTGGTCTGCAGCAAGGCGCTTTTATGTTAGGAGCTGGAATCAAGACTTCTGATGGTGAGATATTTTTTGGAGGACAGAATGGATTTAATCATTTTTATCCTAAAAATTTAAAAATCAATCAGAACCCTGCAAACGTAGTTTTAACCGACCTAAAGATTGATAATAAGATTGTATTACCATCCGAAAATGGACCAATCCAAAGCACTCTGCAAACTTCTGAACAAATTAATTTGAAGTACAAACAAAATTTTTCTATTTCTTTTGCAGCTTTGAATCTTACTGTGCCAGAAGATAACGCCTACGAATATCGTTTGGTGGGATTCGATAAAAACTGGATTCAAGTTGATAAGGAATTGAGTGCTTATTATACGAATTTGGACCCAGGAGAGTATACCTTTGAAGTGCGCGCGAGTAATAATGATGGCGTGTGGAGCGAAAATATAACAAGAATTCATGTTATCGTAAATCCTCCATTTTGGATGACCATCTACGCGTATATTTTTTACCTCATGATGGCTGCGGGAACCTTATTGTATATCCGACACCGTGGTATTCAAAATTTAAAACAAAAATTTGCTTTAGAACAAGAACGTATTCAAGCTAAACAATTAATAGAACAACAAAAACGCGAAGCAGAGACTTTGCATAAGTTGGATCAAATGAAAATCAAGTTCTTGACGAATTTGAGTCATGAATTCCGTACACCAATTTCTTTAATTGTGGGGCCTATTGAGACTTTGATTAATCAAATTCAAGATATTCATGCTCGCACCCAATTGGATTTGGTAAAACGAAATGCACGTCGTTTGCTGAATTTGGTGAACCAACTTTTGGATTTCCGCAAAATGGAAGAGCATGAGCTTAAACTTCAAAATTCCGAAGGTGATCTTGTCGCTGCGGTGAAAGAAGTATTCCAATCTTTCAATGATATGGCTCTTCAGAAAGGAATAGATTATTCGTTCTATAGCTGTCAAGAAAAACTTTATTCCTCATTTGATGAAGACAAGATTGAGCGTATTCTGTTTAATTTAATTTCCAATGCTTTCAAATTTACGCCAAAGGGTGGTGATATTGCTGTAAGTATAGTTTCTGCGGATTATCAGGACAACAACAAAATAAAAGTCTCTTTCGAGGTTCGGGATACAGGAATAGGTATTCCTGCGGAGGCACGAGAATCTATTTTCGAAAGTTTTTTCCAACACGATACGGCTGGAAAAGTGCTGAATCAAGGTTCGGGAATTGGCTTATCAATAGCAGATTCCTTTGTCAAAATGTATGAGGGCAAAATACAAGTAGATAGCGAAGTAGGAAAAGGAAGTGTGTTTTATTTTGATCTCCTTTTAAATTATGCCGAAGAACCTTTGGTCGAAGAAGCAGATGAAATTTTGGTAGAGCAAGAGACCTATGATGCGGATGCTCGAAATAAACCTTCTCTTTTAATCGTGGAAGATGATGATGACTTTCGAGATTATTTGCGGGAAATTTTAGCAGAAAATTATAAGGTTTTCGAAGCTGTCAACGGAAAAGAAGGCTGGCAAAAATCATTGTTCCATCACCCTGATATCGTGATTTGCGATGTGCAGATGCCTATAATGAACGGAATGGAATTAGCACAAAAAATGGCACAAGATAAGCGTACAAAGCATATTCCAATCGTATTGATGACAGCTTCCAAGGTGGAAAATGGCTTGGTGTGTGGTTTAGAATCTGGTGCGGTGGATTATATAACTAAACCCTTCGATATCAATGTTCTTTTGGCGAAAGTCAACAGTTTGATGATTCTTAATCAAGCGTTTAAGGATGTATATAGCAAACAAGTTTCTATTGCAGTGCCTGAAGTAGCTGTAGTATCGGAAAAGGATAAATTCTTACAAAATGTATTGAATTATGTATATGAGAATATGGATAATCCACAGCTTTCGGTTGAGGCATTGAGTGCACATCTTTGTATCAGTCGCGCTTCCTTGTACAATAGATTGTTGGAATACACAGGCATGTCTCCGGTAGATTTTATTCGATCGGTGAAACTGGAAAAAGCTGCAAATCTGTTAGAACGTAGTGATAAGACCATTTCGGAAATCGCCTATGAGACGGGTTTTGCGAATCCTAATTATTTTACAAAGGTTTTCAAAGCTAAATATCAAATGACACCGTCGGAATATATTCACTCGACTAAAAAGGATAAAGTGTAGAATTTATTCATAGTGAAAAAAATAAGGGTATAAGTGTTATAAACAGATGTTTTAGACATTTTTACCCTTATTTTTTTTATATGTTTCATCCCTTGCCCGTTGAATCCTATACATTTGTCTTATTACTAGTGAGAAACAATTATAAACCAAGATAAATTACTTATCTATTTTAAGACATGAAATTTTTTATTGATACGGCGAATTTGCAGCAAATACAAGAAGCGCAAGATTTGGGAGTGCTGGATGGTGTGACTACCAATCCCTCTTTGATGGCTAAAGAAGGAATTAGCGGAGAGCAAAATGTTATTGATCATTATAAGGCTATTTGTGCTATTGTGGATGGTGATGTGAGTGCAGAAGTGATTTCGACGACTTACCCTGAAATGATAGCAGAAGGCGAAAAGTTAGCCGCATTGCATCCGCGAATCGTAGTTAAAGTTCCGATAATAAAGGATGGCATTAAAGCCATCAAATATTTTAGTTCTAAAGGAATCAAAACAAACTGCACATTAGTTTTTTCAGCTGGACAGGCATTGTTAGCTGCGAAAGCAGGTGCTACATATGTTTCTCCTTTTATTGGAAGATTAGATGATATCTCAGTGAATGGACTAGATCTTATAGCCGAGATTAGAGAAATCTACGACAATTATGGATATGAGACGCAAATTTTAGCGGCTTCGGTACGTCATAGCGCACATATTTTAGGATGTGCAAAAATTGGTGCTGATGTCATGACAGGACCTATTTCTGCAATTGTGTCTTTGTTAAAACATCCATTGACAGATTCGGGGTTAGCCCAATTTTTAGAAGATCATCGAAAAGTATCACAATTAAACTCTAATTAAAATGGTCATGACTAGAAATAGTGTACACAATTTGGAGGCAATCTGTACTCAAGTACGCCGTGATATTGTACGTATGGTTCATTCTTGTCAGTCTGGACATCCAGGAGGTTCGCTTGGCTGTACAGAATTATTAGTCTGTCTTTATTTTGAAATCATGCAACGCAATGACCAATTTGATATAGATGGGATAGGCGAAGATCTTTTCTTTCTTTCCAATGGTCACATTTCACCAGTTTTCTATAGTGTCTTAGCAAGAGCTGGATACTTTGATGTCGCTGAATTAGCGACTTTCAGGAAGCTAAATTCTCGTTTGCAAGGTCATCCTACTACGCATGAAGGATTACCTGGTGTGCGTATTGCCTCAGGATCTTTAGGTCAGGGTTTGTCTGTAGCGATAGGTGCAGCACAAGCTAAAAAACTAAATGGTGATAATAAGCATGTCTTTGTCTTAATGGGTGATGGAGAATTGCAAGAAGGACAAGTCTGGGAGGCTGCTTTGTATGCTCCTCATAATAAAATGGATAACCTTATTGCTGTCATTGACTACAATGGTGCTCAAATTGATGGCGCAACGAAAGATGTGTTATCCTTGGGGAATCTTAAAGCAAAATGGGAAGCTTTTGGATGGAAAGTTATTGAGGTATTAAAAGGAAACCATATTCCTTCAGTATTGGAAGGACTTCATTTGGCCAAATCTTTATCCAATCAAAATCAACCTGTTATTATTTTGTTGAATACCGAAATGGGACACGGCGTTGATTTCATGATGGGATCGCACAAATGGCATGGTGTAGCACCCAATAACGATCAGTTAGCTGAAGCTTTGAAACAAAATCCAGAGACTTTAGGAGACTATTAAGAAGATTATTAGACAGGAGATATTAGATAAAGGAATCGTTCCAAAGAGGATATATCACATCAAAAGTCTCACATCTAAATATAAACATGAAAAAATATACATATACAGAATCAAAAGATACAAGATCAGGTTTTGGTGCAGGGCTGCTGGAAGCAGGAAAGCAAGATGAGCGTGTGGTAGCCTTATGTGCAGATTTGGTAGGTTCTTTGAAAATGCAGGATTTTATCAATGCTTTCCCAGAAAGATTTTTTCAGATTGGTATTGCGGAAGCTAATATGATGGGTATAGCAGCTGGTTTGACTATAGGAGGAAAAATTCCTTTTACAGGTACATTTGCAAATTTTTCTACAGGACGTGTGTATGATCAAATCAGACAGTCTATTGCTTACTCCGACAAAAATGTAAAAATAGCGGCATCACACGCAGGTTTGACTTTGGGTGAAGATGGTGCCACACATCAAATATTAGAAGATATCGGATTGATGAAAATGTTGCCTGGAATGACGGTAATCAATCCTTGTGATTTTAATCAAACTAAAGCCGCAACTATTGCCGTAGCAAAATATCATGGTCCAGTATATTTACGTTTTGGCCGCCCTGTAGTGCCAAATTTTACACCCGTAGACCAAACTTTTGAAATAGGAAAGGCAGTTTTATTAAACGAAGGTACAGATGTGACAATTATTGCTACGGGACATTTGGTTTGGGAAGCAATTCAAGCAGGAGAAAAATTGGAGGAAATGGGAATTAATGCTGAAATCATTAATATTCATACAATAAAACCTCTGGATGAAGAAGCTATTTTGGCATCTGTTAAAAAGACAGGGTGTGTGGTGACAGCAGAAGAACATAACCGCTTAGGAGGCTTGGGAGATAGTGTGGCGCAGGTTCTTGTTAAAAATTATTTGGTACCCCAAGAATATGTAGCAGTAGATGATAGTTTTGGTGAATCTGGGACACCTGCGGAATTGATGCAGAAATATGGTTTGGACGCAGAACATATTGTTCAAGCGGTACAACGTGTCATGAGCCGAAAAAAATAAAAACGATTAGAATTATTTAATCATAACCAATTATAAATAATACATCATGCTCAAAAAAATTCTCTTAATGGGACTTGTTTGGATGTTTGTGTCCAATGGTTTCGCTCAGCATGGCAAAGTAGCCCCTTCGGGTTTCGACGTGAAGAAGGAGCTTACTGCATATGGAAAGATCGATACGATAACCTATTCTTCCAAAACAGTAGGGACGAATAGACGTGCATTAGTATATACGCCACCTGGATTTTCTAAATCCAAAAAATATCCTGTGCTGTATCTATTGCATGGTATCGGTGGTGACGAGAAAGAGTGGTTTAATGGTGGTGTACCCCACATTATCCTTGATAATCTGTACGCTGAAGGAAAATTAGAGCCTATGATTGTGGTAATGCCCAATGGCCGTGCGATGAAAGATGACCGCGCTACAGGAAATATTATGGCGCCAGACAAAGTCGAGGCTTTTGCAACTTTCGAAAAGGATTTGTTAAACGATTTGATACCTTTTATTGAGAAGAAATTTCCTGTCAAAAAAGAGCAATCTAGCAGAGCAATTTTTGGTCTTTCTATGGGAGGTGGGCAATCTTTGAACTTCGGGTTGGGCAATTTAGATCATTTTGGATGGGTAGGTGGTTTTTCTTCAGCTCCTAACACGCGTCAAGGAAAACAATTGTTATCAAATCCAGAAGAAGCGAAGAAAAAACTCAAATTACTATGGATTTCTTGTGGTGATCAGGATGGTTTGATTGGAAATAGTAGACGTGTAAGCGATTATTTGAAACAAAATAATGTTCCGCACGTATTTTACCTGGAGCCAGGAGGTCATGATTTCAAGGTTTGGAAGAATGATCTGTATATGATCTCACAATTGTTGTTTAAGGATGTAGATTACAGCAAACTAAACGATCTGAGTCCTATAGGATTTACGCCAGAAACTAATGTGAGAAGAGCAAAGTATCCCCAAGTTTTACCAAATAGTAAAGTACATTTTCAAATCCATGCACCCGAAGTGAATAAGCTTCAAGTGGATCTTGGAAAAAAGTATGATATGACAAAGGATGCAAATGGTAATTGGACTGTCGTAACAGATTCCATCGGTGAAGGAATTCATTATTATTCACTTTTAGTAGATGGTATGGCTATCGCTGATCCTGCAAGCAAAACCTATTATGGAATGGGAAGGATGGCTAGTGGCATAGAAATTCCATTTGCAGGAGGTGATTATTATGCTCTTAAACAAGTTCCGCATGGTGAGGTACGCATTAAGCGTTATTTTTCTCCTGTATTGCGTGAATGGCGTCAATGCTACATTTATGTCCCTGCAGGATATGACAAATCCGCAGAAAGTTATCCTGTTTTATACTTATTACACGGTGGAGGCGAGGACGAAACGGGGTGGGTGAATCAGGGAAAAACTGATTTAATCATGGACAACCTGATTGCAGAGGGTAAAGCAAAACCTATGGTTATTGTCATGATGGATGGAAATATGACTGTACCTGGCGGTGGTGGCGCATTTTCTGAAGCTCCTTTGAAGGTTTTTGATCGTGAGTTGAAAGAAGTTTTGATGCCTTTTATTACTTCAAATTATAAGGTGAAAACGGGTCGCGAAAACACAGCTTTAGCGGGGTTATCTATGGGCGGTATACAAACATTATATGCAGGTGTGAAGGATTCACAATTATTCTCAGCTTTAGGCGTTTTTAGTTCAGGATGGTTTGCCAATCAAAAAGAATTAACCGATCCTCAATATGCTTTCATGAAAGAACATAAAGACGAAATCAACAGAAACATAAAATCATTCTGGGTATCTATGGGTGGCAAAGAAGATATTGCATATAATAATTGTCAGATAATGATGTCTAAATTTGATGAGTTAGGCATAAAGTACACTTATTCTGAATATCCAGGTGGTCATACTTGGCCAGTATGGAGAAATAATATTTATAAATTTTCTCAAGAGTTATTTAAATAAATTAATTTTATTAGACTCTTTAGGATATACCAAATAAACCAAGTTATGAGACAGCCGATCCTTAGTATTTATTTTCTTTTAGGACTTATATCTTCTTTTTATCTACATGCTCAGACTAAAGATAAAGGAAGTTTGAAGCTACAATACGATACGCCAGCAGACGCTAGAGTCTGGGAACAAGCGTTACCTATTGGTAATGGCCGTTTGGGCGCTATGGTGTATGGTATACCTGACAAAGAAGAATTACAGCTCAACGAAGAAACTATATGGGGCGGTGGTCCTTATCGCAATGATAATCCGAAAGGTGGATCGAATCTGAAGAATATTCAACAATTGGTGTTTGAAGGTAAATCTCCGGAAGCAGATAAATTGATCAATGAGACATTTTTTACCAAAACACATGGTATGCCTTATCAGACTGCAGGCGGTGTGTTATTGAATTTTGAAGATCATAAAAATTTTCAAAATTACTATCGCGAGTTGGATATTGAGCAAGCAAAAGCAACGACCCGATATGTAGTAGATGGTGTTACATACACCAGAGAAGTGATTTCTTCTTTTTCGGATGATGTGATTGTAATGAAAATATCAGCGAGCAAAAAGGGAGCTCTAAATTTTGAGCTGTCTTATAAAAATCCAGCACAACATTCTATTTATGCGAAGGATAATGCTTTGGTTTTGCAAGGTAAAGGCAGTGATCATGAAGGTATCAAAGGTGAGATAGTCTATCATACGTTGAGTTCGGTTAAAAATGTAGATGGTACGGTTGTAATAGACGACTCCAAAATTCAAGTAAAAAATGCAAGTACGGCTGTAGTCTATATTTCCATTGGAACAAACTTTACTAATTATAAGTCTGTCTCAGCGGATGGATATAAGAAAGCTTTGGAAAAATTGAATAAGGCAAAAGCTGCTAAATTCGAAGAATCGTTAGCTAAGCATTCTAAATTATACTATGCACAATTTGGTCGTTTTCAATTGGATTTAGGAAAACATAACGAATCTTCTACAATCTCTACAACCGAAAGAATCAGACAATTTCAGCAAACACAAGATCCAGCTTTAGTCACGCTTTTAACTCAATATGGACGTTATCTGTTGATTTGTTCTTCTCAGCCAGGTGGTCAGCCAGCTAATTTGCAGGGAATTTGGAATAATTCATTAACACCTCCGTGGGATAGTAAGTACACGATTAATATTAACACAGAAATGAATTATTGGCCCGCTGAAGTAACCAATCTTTCGGAAACGCACAAGCCTTTGATTCAGATGACGAAAGAACTTTCCGAATCGGGCAAAGAAACAGCCAAAGTATTATATAATGCAGAAGGTTGGGTAGCTCACCACAATACAGATATTTGGCGCGTAACAAGTCCCATAGATTTTGCGGCAGCAGGAATGTGGCCAACGGGCGGTACTTGGTTGGCACAGCATGTTTGGGAACATTATCTCTACAATGGGGATAAAAAATATTTAAAAGAAGTATATCCAATTCTAAAAAGTGCTAGCGACTTCCTTCTTTCGACATTAATACCTCATCCTAAACATACGGATAAAGGATGGATGGTCTTGTCACCTTCTATTTCTCCAGAACAGGGACCGATGTCTGCAGGTGTAACCATGGATAATCAACTTGTCTACGATATGTTGACGCGTACAACTATTGCTAATGAAATATTAAATGAAGATATCGCTTACCGTGAAAAATTATTAGCCATGGCTAAGCGTATTCCGCCGATGCAAGTCGGTAAATATACGCAACTGCAAGAATGGTTAGAAGATGTAGATGATCCCAAAAATGAACATCGACATGTATCACATTTGTATGGCTTATATCCAAGTAACCAAATATCGGCTTATACTACGCCCGAACTTTTTGAAGCAGCGCGGAATTCATTAGTATATCGAGGTGATTTTGCGACAGGATGGTCCATTGGATGGAAAGTTAATTTGTGGGCGAGATTATTGGATGGAAATCGTGCGTATAAGATCATTAATAATATGCTAACATTAGCAGATAGAGAAAACCGAAATGGTCGTACGTATCCGAATATGTTTACGGCTCATCCGCCATTCCAAATTGATGGAAATTTTGGATTGACTGCGGGTGTAGCTGAAATGCTTGTTCAAAGTCATGACAATGCAGTACATCTTTTGCCTGCATTACCAGATGCATGGAAGAAAGGTACGGTAAAAGGTTTAATGGCACGGGGAGGATTCGAAATTGACATGCAATGGTCGGATAGTAAGGTGCAAACTGTAAAAGTCCTTTCTAAGATAGGTGGAAACCTGCGTCTTCGTTCTCATGTACCTTTGACTGGAAAAGGATTGAAAGAAGCACATGGTACTAATCCTAATATTTTAAATAATCGTATAGAGGTGCCAAAACCGTTGGTATCACCACAAGCACAGATAAAAGGATCTGATTTGAAAAAAATATATGAATACGATATCCCTACTGTTGCAGGTAAATCCTATTCATTTACAATCGTTAAGTAAGTATTCGAAGGAAAAAATATGTTATTACTCGGAATAGATTTAGGTACGTCCTCTATTAAAGTCTCGGTCATCGATGCGCAGACAAATAAAAAGATAGCTTCGACTCAATATCCGGAGACAGAAGCTGCGATCCTTTCAGAACAGCCGGGTTGGGCTGAGCAAGATCCAGCGACTTGGTGGAATTATACAAGATTGGCTATTCAAAAGTTGAATAGTTTAGGTTTGTATAATCCTAAAAATATCGGCGCAATAGGAATTGCTTACCAAATGCATGGACTTGTAGTGGTTGATAAAGATCACCAACCCTTGCGCAATTCTATTATTTGGTGTGATAGCCGCGCGGTAGAAATTGGAAATGCTGCATTTTCAGAATTAAGCCCGACAGGATTTTTGGATGCTCACCTCAATTCGCCAGGGAATTTCACAGCATCAAAATTAGCTTGGGTAAAACAATTTGAACCCGAAACTTATGAGATGGTACACAAATTTATGCTTCCAGGAGATTTCCTGAGCATGTGTTTTACAGGTGAAATTAATTCTAATATCAGCTCCATTTCGGAAGGTATTCTATGGGATTTTAAGAAAAAAGATATATCAGATACCTTACTTAATCATTATGGTATTTCTTCTGATTTAGTACCTGAGATTTTACCAGTGTTTGGAAATTATGGGAAAGTAAAAGCTGAGGTGGCAGAAGAATTGGGACTTTCCACAGAAGCTTTCGTGAGTTATAAAGCAGGTGATCAGCCTAATAATGCCCTGTCTTTGAATGTTTTTGAAGCTGGAGAAGTGGCTGCGACAGCTGGGACTTCAGGCGTGATTTACGCGGTGACAGATCAATTAGTCTATGACAAAGAATCTCGGGTAAACACATTCGCACATGTCACACACGAAAATGAAAAGCCAAATTTGGGTGTTTTGCTGTGTATCAATGGTACGGGAATTCAAAATAGTTGGATCAAGAAAACAACGGCGTCATCCTATGATTATATGCAAATGAATCAACTGGCTGCGGATATTTCTATAGGTGCTGACGGACTAATCATTTTGCCTTTTGGTAATGGCGCTGAGCGTATGCTCAACAACAAAATGGTACAGGGACATATGGAGAATATTGACTTTGTTCGTCATAGTCCAGCTCACTTATGGCGAGCGGCACAAGAAGGGATTGCATTCTCCTTCAGATATGGTTTAGATATTTTAAGACAAAATGGTATTGAACCTAAAGTTATCAAAGCGGGACATGCTAATATGTTTTTGAGCCCAATATTTCAACAGTCTTTTGCAGGCGTCACAAATACGCCGGTAGAACTTTATGATAATGATGGTAGTGTCGGTGCAGCATTAGGCGCAGGGCTAGGTGCAAAAATCTTTAAGTCGCGCAGTGAAGCATTTGCAGGATTAGAAAAGCACGCAACTGTAGAGCCATCACATGTCACATTGTATGATGAGTTGTACGATAAATGGAAAAATAGCTTAATTAAAAAACTAACAAAATAAGAGAAAATGGAAATTTTATTAGGAAATCAAGAGTATTTCAAAAACATTGGTCAGATCAAATATGAAGGTGTAGAATCCGATAATCCGTTAGCTTTTCGTTGGTATGATGCCAATCGCGTAGTTGCAGGAAAGACTATGGCTGAACATTTTAAGTTTGCTTGTGCCTATTGGCATTCATTTAATGGCAATGGTTCCGATCCTTTTGGCGGACGTACGCAGTTTTTCCCTTGGGATGTGCGTTCGGATGTAGTGGATAGAGCAAAAGATAAGATGGATGCAGCATTTGAGTTTATGACCAAAATGGGACTTCCATATTACTGTTTTCACGATGTAGATTTAATTGATTACAGTGATAATGTAGTAGAGAATGAAAAGAATTTAGATATTATTACTTCCTACGCACAAGAAAAACAACAACAATCAGGAATTAAGTTGCTTTGGGGAACAGCAAATTTATTTAGTCACCATCGTTATATGAATGGTGCTTCTACTAATCCGGATTTTCATGTGGTATCACATGCTGGTGCTCAGGTAAAAGCAGCTATTGATGCGACCATAAAATTAGGTGGACAAAATTATGTGTTCTGGGGTGGACGTGAAGGGTATATGTCACTTTTGAATACAAATATGAAGCGTGAGCAAGATCATTTGGCTCGTTTCTTACATATGGCAAAGGATTATGCACGTAAAAATGGATTTACAGGTACTTTCTTTATCGAACCAAAACCATGTGAGCCTTCGAAACATCAATATGATTACGATGCCGCTACGGTAATTGGTTTCTTACGCAAATACGATTTGTTAGATGACTTCAAATTAAATCTGGAAGTGAATCACGCGACTTTAGCGGGTCATACTTTCCAACATGAGTTGCAAGTAGCTGTAGACGCAGGTTTACTTGGGTCTATCGATGCGAACCGTGGTGATTACCAAAATGGTTGGGATACAGACCAATTTCCAAATGACTTGAATGAATTGACAGAATCCATGTTGATTATTTTAGAAGGTGGAGGCTTACAAGGAGGAGGTGTAAATTTTGATGCCAAAATCCGTCGTAATTCAACGGATCCTGCAGATTTGTTTTATGCACACATCGGTGGAATGGACAATTTTGCTCGTGCATTGGTGATTGCTGATAATATTTTACAAAAATCAGATTACAATAGCATTCGTGCTGCTCGCTACGCAAGCTATGATAGTGGAGCAGGAGCAGATTTTGAAAATGGCCGCTTAACATTGGAAGATTTAAGAAATTATGCTGTTCAAAATGGTGAGCCAAAATTAATTTCAGGTAGACAAGAATACCTTGAAAACCTAATCAATCGCTTTATATAATTACCAAACCAACTCGATAAATAAGTCCTTAATTCTAGCCTCATATAGCACATATTGATAAAATATAGCAATTAATGTTAAAATGGGGTTAGAATTATTATTCATTAGAAAATAAATGTTAAATTGACGTTTATTGTAACCATTTATACTTTTCTATGATGAGAACCTTTGCTAAAGCAGTGGGCATATTATTTGTCTACGTCTTATTTTTCAGTAGCATTATTTTAGGACAGAAAGCCACCAACCCAATCATATTTGCTGATGTACCGGATATGTCTATGATTCGTGTCAATGACACTTATTACATGAGTAGTACGACTATGCATATGAATCCTGGAGTGCCTATTATGAAATCCAAAGATTTAGTGAATTGGCGATTGATAGGCTATTGTCATCATTCATTAGCTGATATGGATGTATTGAATCTTGAAAATGGAAAAAACACATACGGTCGTGGCACATGGGCAAGTAGTATTCGTTATCACAATGGAACATATTACGTAAGCACATTTGCGCAGACTACAGGTAAAACTTATATCTATACCACAAAAGATATTGAAAAAGGAGATTGGAAAGTTCATGAATTTTCACCATCACTGCATGATCATACCTTGTTTTTTGAGAATGATAAAGTGTATATGATTTGGGGTGGAGGAAAGATAAATATTGTAGAATTAAAATCCGATTTGTCTGGTATCAAACCAGAAACCGAACGTGTATTAATAGAGAATGCCACAGCGGTAAGTATGCCTGCTGGAAAACAAGGAGGACTTCCGGCAGAAGGCTCGCAATTATTCAAAGTAAAAGACAAATATTATTTATTCAATATATCTTGGCCTCCAGGCGGCATGCGTACGGTTATCGTGCATAAAGCTGACAAATTAGAGGGACCATATGAAGGACGTGTCGTGTTGCAAGATAAAGGGGTGGCACAAGGCGGTCTTATTGATATGCCAAATGGTAAATGGTATGCTTATTTGTTTCAAGATCATGGAGCGGTAGGTCGAATTCCATTTTTGGTACCGGTGGAATGGAAGGATGGATGGCCAGTATTGG
Source organism: Sphingobacterium sp. SGL-16 (assembly GCF_011043515.1). Lineage (NCBI taxonomy): Bacteria > Pseudomonadati > Bacteroidota > Sphingobacteriia > Sphingobacteriales > Sphingobacteriaceae > Sphingobacterium > Sphingobacterium sp. SGL-16. Next base: position 133,508 of record NZ_JAAKGQ010000003.1, read on the forward strand.
GCATCGATGGAAAAGTTCCTATGGAATTAGATTTACCAGCAAATCAAAGTTTAATTCCCTATATCGTTAGTTCAGATGAATTTAATAGAAATATGGGGGATCCTGATCTGCCTTTAGTATGGCAATGGAATCATAATCCTGCAAATGATTTATGGTCATTGAGTGAACGTACGGGGTATCTACGTCTGAAAACAGGAAGATTAGACACTGATTTCTTACAAGCGCGTAATACATTGACACAACGTACTATAGGTCCTACTTGTGAAGGTACTACATCTTTGGAGGTAACCAATATGAAAGATGGAGATTTTGCAGGCTTATCGCTTTTACAGAAAAACTACGGTTTAGTAGGAGTTCGTGTAGAGGGAAATAAAAAATCAATCGTGATGGTAAATGCGTCTTCAGGAACACCTGAAGAGGTAGCAACAGTTCCTTTTGAACAAGATATAGTTCATTTTAAAGCTGAATGTGATTTTACAAATAGAAAAGATGTAGCAAATTTCTTCTATAGTTTAGATGGTTCAGATTGGAAACCAATCGGCACGACTTTAAAAATGGCGTATACGCTTCCACATTTTATGGGATACCGTTTTGGCTTGTTTAATTTTGCAACCAAAAATATAGGTGGATATGCGGATTTTGATTATTTCCGTATCGACCAATAAAAATAAAGTAACCAATTATAGTTTTCTGTTATGATAAAAAAATGCATTGCAACGGCTTTTTTATGTGGTTATGCTGCACTAAATGTGCTCGCTCAAAATCCTATTGTACAGACCAGTTTTACACCTGATCCAGCACCAATGGTGTACAAAGATCGTGTGTATATGTACGTTGGAGATGATATTCCAGGATATGATTTTTATTATATGACCAAATGGAGGTTATTCTCTTCTGCGGACATGGTTAATTGGACAGATCATGGTGTGCCATTGGCTTTGGAAGATTTTTCTTGGGCTATAGACCGTGCCTGGGCAGCACAATGTGTAGAGCGCAATGGAAAATTTTATTGGTATATCTGTGCACAGACGAATCAAAATAATGTCGGAATAGGCGTAGCTGTATCCGATAGTCCAACAGGTCCATTTAAGGACGCAATTGGTAAGCCCTTGATTATGAACGGCAGTTGGTCAAATATTGATCCAACAGTATATGTAGATGATGATGGTCAGGCTTATATGTACTGGGGAAATGGCACTTTATATTATGTCAAATTAAATGAAGACATGATCTCTTATTCCGGAGATATAGTAGAAGTACCCCAATCTATCGAATCTTTTGGCGGTGTAAGACGTCCTAGAGGAAGTGAAAATCAACAACCTCCAGCAGAACCTAATAAAGATATGTTTATTGAAGGACCTTGGTTTTTCAAGCGGAATGGTATTTATTATCAGATGTTTGCAGGAATGGAAAAAGGAACTGAATGTCTTTCTTATTCAATTAGTGATAACCCAACAGGTCCTTGGAAATATCAAGGTCGTATTATGGTGAATCAACCCACCAACAGTTTTACTAATCATGGAGGCGTAATTGATTATAAAGGTAAATCGTATCTGTTTTATCATACAGGTTTGTTGCCAGGAGGCGGCAGTTATGGACGTTCATCCGCTATTGAAGAATTCAAGTACAATGCCGATGGAACTATTCCTTTGATTAATATTTCCAAAGAAGGAGTTTCTCCTGTGGGTACGATCAATCCCTATGTGCGCAATGAAGCGGAGACTATTGCTTGGGCAGAAAAGTGTAAAACAACACAAGACGATAAAGTTGGAGTATATGTTACGAATACGCGAATTGGCGGATACATAAAGGTAAGAGAGGTAGATTTTGGTAATACTTCACCAAAAACTTTTAAAGCCTCAATGGCTTCTGGATTAGGTGCGGGTATTGTAGAAGTCTATGTGGATAGTATTGGAGGACCAAAAATAGCAACATTGAAAGTTCCTCGCACAGGCGGATGGAATGAATGGAAAACTTTATCCACTACCATAGAATCTCCAGTGACAGGAAAACATGATGTTTATTTTGCTTTCAAAGGTGAAAACCTAACAGCAGGTAGAGAGCTGTACAACTTTGATCATTGGATTTTTGAGAAATAATGTAGCCCAATGAAGGTATTACGTTGGAATATAATTGTAGTCTTATTGTGCTTAGGTTTAATATCGCAGGCTCAAAACCCTATTGTCCAAACGATGTATACGGCCGATCCAGCCCCTCTCGTACATAAGGATACATTGTTTCTTTATGTCGGAAGGGATGAAGCTGAAGCGCCGAAAAATCATTATCTCATGCGTGAGTATCGATTGTTTACAACTACAGATATGGTGAATTGGACAGATCGCGGTGCAGTATTACGTACTTCTCAAATATCTTGGTCGGTTGGCGATGCCAGTGCTGCTCAAGTTATAGAATGCAATGGAAAATTCTATTGGTATATTTCTACAATGAATAACACGCCCGGCAAAGGAGGTGTATCCATTGGGGTTTTAGTTGCAGATAGTCCAGCTGGTCCTTTCAAAGATCCATTGGGTAAAGCACTTGTGACCAATGATATGACAACGCAGGCTAAGCATGCTTGGGATGATCTGGATCCAACTGTTTACATCGATGACGATGGACAAGCTTATTTATTCTGGGGAAATGGCATTTGTTATTGGGCTAAATTAAATCCCGATGTGATTTCTTTAGCGAGTCCAATTCAGGCTATAAATGCAAAAGATAAAGATGTGTTTGGTCCTGGATTCACGGAAGCACCTTGGGTTTACAAACGGAATGATGTGTATTATATGCATTATGCTTCTGGTTTTCCGGAATCGTTACACTATTCTACAGCGAAAAATATTCAAGGTCCTTGGAGTTATCAAGGGGAAGCGATGCCATTGGAAAAGGGTAGTAACACCAATCATCCAGGCGTCATTGATTACAAAGGAAAATCTTACTTTTTTTATCATAATGACGCGCTACCTAACGGACATAGTTATGCAAGATCGGTAGCGGTTGAAGAATTCCAATATCTTCCAGATGGTAAAATGCCGCTATTGAAAATGACAGATAAAGGAATTACTAAAGCTGTAGGTGTGCTCAATCCTTACACAGTGGTTCAAGCAGAAACAATAGCATTTGCTGAAGGTGTGACCGCATACGATGATAAGGATAGAGGAGTAGTGATAGGGGAAATTCATCAAAATGACTACATCAAAGTGAGAGCAGTAGATTTCGGTGAAAAAGGCGCAACAAAATTTAAAGCAACAGCATCCAGTCGATACCATGGAGGTACGATAGAGATTCGCTTAAATAAGATAGATGGTGAATTGATTGGAAATTTACAAATTCCTTATACGGGTGAATGGTCGAATTATGTAACCAAAAGTGTGGAGGTGAAAAAGATAACAGGAGTTCAAGACGTTTATTTCGTATTCAAAGGAGGTTCTCCACATGAGTTATTTAGGTTTGACAGTTGGGAATTCCAACACTAATTATGAATTAATATGCAAAAGAAACTAATCAGTTATTTACTATATACTTTCTTCGGTGCAACAACTGCTGTTGCGCAGAATCCGATTATTCAAACGAATTACACGGCAGATCCTGCTCCTATGGTTTATAACGATAGATTGTATGTGTATACTACGCACGATGAAGATGAATCTACTTGGTTCAATATGAACAACTGGCGTGTATATTCAACAAATGATATGGTCAATTGGACCGATCATGGGGTAATAATGTCGTATTCAAATTTTGAATGGGCTAATGGTGACGCTTGGGCAGCACAATGTATCGAGAAGAACGGAAAGTTTTATCTGTATGTTCCTGCTATTGCGAAAGAAAATAATAAACCAGCAATTGGCGTAGCTGTAGGTGATAGTCCCATAGGACCTTTTTACGATGTATTAGGAAAACCATTAGTTCAAACGGATTGGGGTGATATAGATCCAACCGTATTCATAGATGATGATGGACAAGCCCATTTGTATTGGGGAAATCCTGATTTAAAATATATCAAATTGAATGAGGACATGATTTCTTATTCAGGAGAAGTTGTGAACGTGCCGATGGTGGAAAAAGCTTTTGGTAAACGCGAAGGAGATCCTAAAAGGCCAACAGAATATGAGGAGGGACCTTGGCTTTACAAACGTAACAATCTATACTATCTGTTTTGGCCGGGAGGTCCACTTCCGGAATTTATAGGCTATTCTATGAGTAAAAGTCCACAAGGTCCGTGGGAATATGGAGGAGTCGTAATGGCGCGTGAAGGAGGCGCTTTTACAAACCATCCTGGTGTAATAGATTTTAGAGGAAAGACTTACTTTTTTTACCATAATGCCGCTTTACCAGGAGGAACTGGTTTTACACGCTCCGTGGCGGTTGAAGAATTGAAGTTCAATAAAGATGGAAGTATTTCTCCGATCAAAATGACTGAAGGTATTCTAAAGCCTTTGGCAACTATTAATCCTTTTGAAATTAATCAAGCGGAAACGATTTCTTGGTCAAAAGATTTCAAGTCTTTTCAGAATAAAAAGGTCGGTGTTTTTGTAAAAGCTAAAAAGAAAGACGCTTTTACAAGTATAAAAAATGTTGACTTTGGTACATCAGCTGCACGCTCATTATTTGCCCGTGTGGGAACTACACATAATGGTGGCGTTACATTGGAAGTTCGTTCTGGAAGTGTGGATGGAACGCTGATAGCAACAGTAAAAGTACCATTGACTGGAGGAGATGATAGATGGGCGAATGTAGAGGTCAAATTAGATAATGCTATCACTGGCGTTCACGATCTATATTTTATAGCGAAGGGTAATGCGCCTTCAAATATTTTATTTTTTGATTACTGGAAATTTGGCAAGAACTGATAATCTTAGAATGTCATGAAATATTTATTGCAAATAGTACTTCTATTAATCTTGGCTTTACCTGTTCAGGCAGAAGTTCGGCTACCGTCCATGATCAGTGATAAAATGGTTTTGCAACGCGATACAAAATTAAAAATTTGGGGTTGGGCTGATCCACAAGAAAAAGTGACGGTACGATTTGCTGGCAAATATTATTATACAGCAGCTTCCGATGCAGGAAAATGGGTTGTAGAATTACCGGCCCAACCTGCGGGTGGCCCCCATATCCTAGAGATAAACGAAATAGTGATTCGTGATATTTTATTTGGAGATGTGTGGTTGTGTTCGGGACAGTCTAATATGGAAACTCCGATCGAAAGATTAGTGGAAAGATTTCCTGAAGTAAATGTCTCAAATAACCATATGATTAGATATTTCAAAGTGCCGACGCAAAATACTGCGCTTGCTTTACAGGAAAATATTCTCAACGGTGGAAAATGGTTTTCAGGAGTTGCTTCAGAAGTTATGAATTGGACTGCTTTAGCCTTCTTTTACGCACAAGAAGCATATAATCATACTAAAATCCCACAAGGAATGTTGGTTTCGAGTCTAGGGGGATCTGCTATTGAAAGCTGGATTAGTCAGGGTAATTTGAAAGAATTTCCTGCTTCGGTTGTCGATTTTGAAGCTTTGGATAGTCTTAAATATTATGATAAAGATCAAGGAATGCCCTATTGGACACGACATGATTTTGATGACAAGGATTGGAATACAACATTTATTCCTGCTACATGGCGAGAGCAAGGCATCAAGAATAGAGGCGTAGTATATTATCGAAAAACAATTGATATTCCATCTCAAAAAGAAGGAAGACAAGGTAAATTGTATTTGGGCAATTTAACAGATAGTGATTCCGTATTTATAAATGGAAAATTTATAGGTAGTACTTCTTATCAATATCCACCGCGAAAGTATAATATTCCAAGTGGTGTATTACAATCAGGAGAGAATACAATAGTAGTGCGGTTACGTGCCAATAATGGCAATGGTGAGTTTGTTGCAGATAAGGAGTATAAATTGCAAGTGGATGATTTTACTGTATACTTAACAGGAGAATGGAAATACAAAATCGGAATAGATTTAAACAAGATTTCGCAATTTCGATCCAAAATATCCAATAGCAGATCCGCTGGTTCTGGTTTGTTTAATGGTATGATCTATCCGTTACGCGATTATGCTTTGAAAGGTGTGATTTGGTATCAAGGGGAGACGAATGCGGGTAATCCACAACCTTATGAGCGATTGTTAGAACTTTTGGTTTCAGATTGGAGAGAGCTTTTGAATAATCAGCAATTACCTTTTCTTTTTGTTCAGCTTCCTAATTTTATGCAAAAACGGGAACAACCAACGGATTCAGGTTGGGCTAGAATTCGGGATGCCCAGTTTAAAATTTCAAAAAAAGTTCCAAATACTTTCTTGGCAACTACCTATGATACAGGAGAATGGAATGATATCCATCCATTAAATAAAAAAGATATTGCAAAAAGACTAATGTTAGGCGCTCGTTCTGTAGTATATAAAGAAAAATTAATTTCCTCAGGACCAGTTTATGACAGTTTTAAAATTATCAATGATAAAATTGAAATTTCCTTCGAAGAGAACGGAAGTAAATTGAAAGTGAAAAATAATGAGCTATTGAAACATTTTGCAATAGCCGGAGAAGATAAAAAATTTGTTTGGGCGAACGCTGTAATTAAGGGAGACCGAATTGTAGTGAGTCATCCAGACATTAAACAACCTAAAGCCGTTCGCTATGCTTGGTCAGATAATCCAGAAGACGCGAATTTAATAAATCAAGAAGGTTTATTGGCTTCCCCATTTCGAACGGATGATTGGTAACTACCCTATATTATTAACTATGAAAAGACATAACTTTAAATTTGAGAAGAAAATGGCCCTTGTTATAGGAACGACATTCGCATTATTGTCTTCCAGCTATGCTCAAGTGCCGAGTACGCAACTACAACCCAGCAATGCCGCGATAAAGTTCGTACATAAGGCAGCAGGAAATCCATACCTGCCTTTATGGGAACATTTGCCAGATGGCGAGCCACGTGTTTTTGAAGATCCAGATAAGCCAGGTAAATATCGTGCTTATATCATAGGATCTCATGATCTGCGTCTTACGAGTTATTGTGGACCTGATATCAGAATGTGGTCTGCACCAGTGGAAGATTTGTCTAGTTGGCGTGACGAAGGTCCCATTTTTACGTATCAATCTGATGGTAAATGGGATGTCATGTATGCTCCAGACTTAGTAGAGGTAAAACGTAGAAATGGCGTCAAAGAATATTATTTGTATCCACATAGTCGTGGACCCAATCGAGAAGCCATGGTAGCTAAAAGCCATCGTCCTGATGGTCCGTTTAAACCGATCAACTTAACAGAAGACGGCAAGCGTACTATTCCAGGGTCTATCTTGGGTTTTGATCCTGCTGTGTATGTGGAACAAATTGATGATCCAAAAGATCCAGATTATGAAATTGGTTTCAGAGCATATGCGTATTGGGGTTTTCAACGATCTTTAGCAGCAGAATTAGACCAAAATACGATGTATTCTGTTCGTCCTGGCACAAAAGTAATCGATAGATTTATTCCAGCGAGTGCGCGTTATGGTGTCTTGCGTGATCCGGAAGGAACAGTATATCCGCATATTTTACCGGGAGAAGATTTAGGTTCGTTTAACTTTTTCGAAGCTTCGTCTATTCGTAAAGTAGGTAATAAGTTTGTTTCGGTATACAGTGGTTATTCGGGGCCAGAGTATGGGATGGGAAGTTCAAATTCTACATTACGTTATTTGGTAGGAGATTCTCCTCTAGGACCATGGAAAAGTGGGGGCGTGTTGGTGGATTCAAGAGGGCCTGTGTTGAATGAGGATGGATCAGCTTTGATTGGCACAAATGGTGGACACAATACACATGGAAGTTTAGAGTTAATAAACGGGCAATGGTACGTGTTTTACCATAGACCACCGCGTAATTTTGGTTTTGCACGGCAAGCAGTCGTAGCGCCAGTAAAAATTGAATGGGATGAAAAATCAGTAGCCGACGGAGGTTCTGTTCGTATTCGCGCTTTTGATCCTTATGGTGAGAATAGCATTTGGACAGCAAAAGATAGCAAAGGCAATGAATATAAAGGTGCTGAAGTGACTTCCGAAGGTTTTCATTTTTATGGATTAGACCCCTATCAGTATTATTCTGCAGGATATGCTAGTTATTTGTCTGACGTAGGCGCACAACAGGATTCTTGGGATATTTGGGACAATCATATGCCAGTACATGCTAAAAATGGTCTTATTCTGGGTTATAAATATTTTGGATTTGGCGGTTTAGCAAAAGACCAATATGGATTGAAAGCTTTTAAAGGCACGCAGAAAGGCAATAAGACAGCATTCAATTTATTCTTAATTCCAAAATCAAAAAAATCATTTAAAGTACAGGTTTGGTTGGATGGCCCTTGGACAAATGCCACATGGAAGGGGACAAAAATTGGAGAAATTGTAGTTCCAGCGAACGCGAATTCAACAGAACAAAAATTCACTATAGATGTATCCAAGTTTGTTGATCATTTGAATAAGAAACACGCCATTTTCTTGGTTACTGAAGGAAGCGAAGGAGAATTATTGTACGAATTGAGTGGATTGGGCTTTAGTGCTAAAAACAAACCTTTAGTAAGACCATTAGTTCCTCAAGTAAATATTATGGTAAATGGTAAAGCTATAGAAATTCCTAAAACACCCGTGCGTTCGACGGATATGAATGGTATAGTAGGATATGATTTGTATGAAGCAAAATATGCTGAAAAATTAACTGATTTACCAAACGTTACTGCGAGTTCGGATAACAAAAATGTAAAGGTTTCTATCACTCAAGCCAAATCTTTACAGGAGCCTGCAGTCGTAAAATTTGATTACAATGGAGTGGTTAAAACTTACCAGGTAAGTTTCGCTCAATAATTAGGTAATATATAAAATCGTGAATCCGAGGGTATTATTTGCACTGCAAATAATGCCCTCTCTTTTTATTAAGATGTTCTTCTCGGAAAGTCTTTTCGTTGCGGAAATTCTCGATTTATAGTGATAAATCGGCTTTTTAAACATTTTTATTCTTTAATAATACATATGTATCATATGCTAATTGAATGGACTACTACTTTTACAATATAAACAAAGGCAGATTTGCCATAACTAATTATAAACTGGATTGTAAACCAAATTTTATTTCTACCGTGATTCGTCTGAAATATACACTTATATTTTTATTGCTACTTTTTTGTGGGAAGATACATGCGCAAGAAATTTCTACTAGTCAATTTGTGTATACAAATCAGCAGGAAGGCTATATGAGTTTAGTTGAATCTGGAAATCCAATTCCTATTCTTTATGATGCGCAGGATTGGAAAGGCGTAGTGAGAGCCATCCACAATTTGGAAGAAGATTTTATACAGGTTACTTCCAAGAGACCTTCAAATAATGTAGCTAAGAAATCTATACTAATAGGTACAATAGGTCATTCAACTTATATCGATCAATTAATAAAATCAAAAAAAATAAACGCTAAAGATTTACAGGGCAAAAATGAAAAGTTTATTGTGCAGTTGGTTGTAAATCCGATGCCGGGTGTTGATTCTGCCTTGGTCATCGCAGGTAGTGATAAGCGCGGAACTATTTATGGTATTTATGAATTGTCTAAGCAGATTGGTGTTTCGCCATGGTATTATTGGGCTGACGTTCCAGTATTGAAGCAAAACAACCTTTATTTTAAGCCAGGAACTTATACAGCGGGTGAGCCAGCTGTAAAATACCGTGGTATATTCTTGAATGATGAGTATCCAGCATTGACTCGCTGGGCAAATCGCACATTTGGAGGATATAATAGCAAATTCTATGAGAAAGTATTTGAATTGATTCTTCGTCTAAAAGGAAATTTCCTGTGGCCAGCTATGTGGGGTAATGCTTTTTATGATGACGATAAATCAAATGGTGCGCTGGCTGATGAAATGGGAATTGTGATGAGTACTTCCCACCATGAACCATTGGCTCGTGCTCAACAGGAGTGGAAAAGACATGGAAATGGTGGTGCGTGGGATTATAGTGCGAATGAGCAAGGACTAAAAGAATTTTGGCGTGGTGGTGTTGAGCGCGCTAAAGATTGGGAAACTGTCTTTACCATTGCAATGCGTGGTGATGGCGATGAACCTATGAGTGAAGAACAGAATGTGAGCCTTTTGGAAAAAATAGTGAAGGACCAACGTCAGATTATTGAGAATGTGACGAAAAAGAAAGCGAGTGAGACGCAACAAGTGTGGGCACTATATAAAGAGGTGCAAGACTATTATGACAAAGGAATGCGCGTACCAGATGATGTGACTTTATTGTTTTGTGATGACAACTGGGGAAATGTACGTAAACTTCCTGACCTCAACGCGAAGCCTCGTAAAGGCGGCTATGGCATGTATTATCACTTTGATTATGTGGGTGCTCCTCGTAACTCCAAGTGGATTAACGTTTCGCAGATTTCAAGGGTATGGGAGCAAATGAATTTAACATACGAGCACGGTGTCGATAGAATTTGGGTGGTAAATGTTGGTGATTTAAAACCGATGGAATATCCTATATCTTTTTTCTTAGATATGGCGTGGAATCCAAAACAATTTAAACCTTCTAATTTGTTAAATCATACCGAATCTTGGTGTGCACAGCAATTTGGAGAAAAATATGCAAAAGAGGCAGCGCGACTAATCGATCAGTATACGAAATTTAATCACCGCGTGACACCTGAATTATTAGATCATCGTACCTATAGTTTGCAAAATTACAACGAATTTGAAAGGGTAGTAGCCGAATATAAACAATTATTGGTTGATGCGTACAGGCTTTACAGTGAGATTCCGACAGCATACAAAGATGCCTTTGATCAGTTGGTATTATTCCCTATTAACGGCATGTCCAATTTGTATGACCTGTATTATGCGAAAGCAAAGCATGATGAATTGGTCAAGAATAATGATGTAGAAGCTAATTATTGGGCAGATAAAGTGAAAGCTAGCTTTGAGCGAGATTCTTTGTTGACCGAGCATTATCATAAACTTTCGAATGGAAAATGGAAGCATATGATGGATCAAGTTCGTATAGGCTATAGAATATGGAATGATCCTCCAAAAAGTATTATGCCAGCGGTTACTTATGTGACTCCATCTTCTAATGCTTCGAAGGTTTTCGTTGAAGAGAATGGATATGTCTCTATTGAAGCTAAAAATTATTTTAAAGCAAATAATTCGGGAGAAGTCTATTGGGAAGAGATTCCAAATTTAGGAAAGACAGAGTCTGCTATCACAACATTTCCAGTAACAGCGTCATTAAATAATAATGTATATGTAGAATATAAAGTCCAAATTTCTACTCCTGGAGAGCATAAATTAAATGTGTTGACTTCACCTACATTGAATTATAATGCCAATAAAGGATTGCGATATGCAATATCCATAAATGGACAGCCTGAGATTATTCACAATATTAATGGCCATTACAAAGGGGAGTTGGGAAGATGGCAAGCGCAGCGCATTATTGAAAATTTCACTACGCATAAGTTTGAATCAGCAGGAGAATACACTATTCGTATTCGTCCCTTGGAACATGGCATTGTGATTCAAAAACTAATCTTGGATACTGGAGGGCTGAAAAGGTCATATTTGGGTCCGCCTCAAAGTAAAATGAAACTATAACTAATCAATTATAAAATCGAGATATGAATCTAGATGCACAAACAAAGAGTGAATCCAAAGGCTTTTATAAGCTTTCTCAAGTCCAACGAATAGGTTTTGGTTCTGGGGATTTGGCTCAAAATTTAATCTATCAAACCGTGTCGATGTATTTGCTGATATTTTATACCAATGTTTTTGGTATATCAGCTGCAGCAGCTGGCGTTATGTTTTTGGTAGTACGCATTATTGATGTGATTTGGGATCCAATTGTGGGGGCATTGGTCGACAAAGGTAATCCGAAGTTAGGAAAGTACAGGTCATATTTAATTTTAGGAGGTATTCCGCTGACAGGTTTTGCTATACTTTGTTTCTGGAATGGTTTTTCAGGATCATTGACCTATGCATATATTACGTATGTAGGTTTATCGATGCTTTATACCCTGATAAATGTGCCATATGGGGCTTTGAACGCATCATTAACTCGCGATACGGACGAAATCACCAAGCTTACATCTACGCGTATGTTTATGGCAAATTTGGGCGGATTAGCCGTGGGTTATGGAGTGCCAATTATAGTCCAATATTTTTCACCTGATGGAAAAATAAATTCTAGTGCCTCAGGAGAAGCTTGGTTCATCACGATGACAATATACGCGCTTGTCGGTCTAGTATTGTTGATTTTCTGTTATACACAGACCAAAGAGCGGGTCATTATGGATGAGAAAGAAACAGAAAATGTGAAGGTTTCTGATCTATGGCTAGAATTTAAGCATAATGGTCCTTTGCGCATTTTAGCGTTCTTCTTTATTACAGCTTTTGCGATGATGGCAATTGGGAATTCCGCAGGATCATACTATATGATTTATAATATTCAGTCTCCAGAAATGCTCCCTTATTTTATGGCTTTGGGCTCAATACCAGCTTTTATTTTTATGCCTTTGGTGCCTGCTATCAAAAGAGCTATTGGCAAAAAGCAGATGTTTTATGTCTTTTTGACTGTAGCTATAATAGGCATGGTGATGCTTTATATTATCTCAGTCGTACCCACACTTAAATCTCAAATTTGGTTGGTTTTTGTAGCACAATTTATAAAATCAACAGGTATTATTGTGGCAACAGGTTATATGTGGGCATTGGTGCCCGAAGTAATATCTTTTGGGGAATACACTACAGGAAAACGTATATCTGGAATTGTAAACGCATTGACAGGAATCTTTTACAAAGCTGGGATGGCTTTAGGTGGGGTAGTGCCAGGATTAGTTTTGGCCTATGTAGAATTTGATAAGGATAATGTCCTTGCACAATCTGCTAAAGCACAACAAGGTATATTGTGGTTAGTGGTGGTGATACCCGCAATACTTCTGTTTGTAGCTATGTTCATTATCTCCAAATATGAATTAGAAGATGATGTTATCGATAAAATAAACTATGAAATTGAAACTAGAAACTCTAAATAAATACATACTACATGAATATAATTAAGACAATCCTTTTGGTGGGTGTAACATCAGTTTGTGTTGCATGTTCATCAACGAAGTCGCAAACTGTCTCCAATACAAAGGCTTACAGCAATACATTGAAAGATGCTTATAACGGCAAATTTTATATAGGAACGGCTCTAAATCTTAATCAGATTTGGGAGCGGAATGAAAAAGCGAAAGAAGTAATCGAAACGCATTTCAATTCTATTGTAGCAGAAAATTGTATGAAAAGTGAAAATCTCCAACCGCGAGAGGGAGAATTTAACTTCACAGATGCCGATAAATTCGTGGAGTATGGAGAGAAGCATGGCATGCATATCATAGGTCACACTTTGATTTGGCATTCACAAGCGCCTACATGGTTTTTTAAAGATGCTAATGGCAATGACGTGAGCCGTGAAGTGTTAATTGAACGTATGCGTAAACATATCCATACAGTAGTAGGAAGATACAAAGGAAGAATCCGAGGCTGGGATGTGGTGAATGAAGCGATTTTGGATAATGGTGAATGGCGTAAAAGTAAATTCTATCAGATTGTAGGTGAGGATTTCATTAAGTTGGCTTTCCAATTCGCACATGAAGCCGATCCTAATACAGAATTGTATTATAACGATTATTCTACTGCTATTCCAGCGAAGCGTGAGGGTATATATAAAATGGTGAAGCAAGTGATAGATAGTGGTGTCAAAGTACATGGAATCGGTATGCAAGAGCACAATGGCTTAGATCACCCTTCTATTGAGGAGACAGAAAATTCTATCCTAAGATTCTCTAGTTTAGGAGTAAAAGTAATGGTTACTGAAATGGAAATTTCTGTACTTCCAAATGGTCGTCCAAATATGGGGGCGGAAATTAGTGATCGTGTTGCATACAGAAAAGAATTAAATCCATATGTGGATGGTTTGCCGGATGAAAAAATGAAAGAATTGGGAGCGCGCTATAAAGAGTTCTTTTCACTCTATCTAAAACATCAAGATAAAATCGACCGGGTGACACTTTGGGGTGTTGGCGATGGAGATTCATGGAAAAATGGTTTCCCTGTGCCAGGAAGAACAGATTATCCGCTATTATTTGATCGCGAGTATAAAGTAAAACCTTTTGTACAGGATTTAATTGAGTTGGGTAGAAAAAAATAATTGATAAATAGTAGAAACGTAGATAAATGAGCAAGGGAAGATATTTATTTCCAAATGACTATATGGCTGATCCATCAGCTCACGTCTTCAATGGTAAGATTTATATATATCCGTCGCACGATTGGGAGAGCGGTGTACCTGAAAATGATAATGGCGATCATTTTAATATGAAAGACTACCATGTCTTTTCGATGGAAGATATTGAATCTGAAGTGGTGGATCATGGTAAAGTATTAGGTGTAGAGGATATAGCTTGGTCGGGTAGACAATTGTGGGATTCGGATGTAGCACAAAAGGATGGAAAATACTATATGTATTTTTCTATGAAAGACAAGACGGATATCTTTCGTCTTGGAGTTGCGGTTAGTGACAAACCAGAAGGACCTTTCATTCCACAAGAGAATCCAATTAAAGGAAGCTACAGTATTGATCCATGTGCTTTTCAAGATGATGATGGTTCTTATTATCTTTATTTTGGAGGAATTTGGGGGGGGCAGTTGCAATATTACCGCAATAATAAGCTGATTGATGGTTCGGTATTACCACACTTTGATGAAGATTCATTGACAGCAAAAGTTGCAAGACTAACAGATAATATGTTAGAATTTGCTGAAGAACCAAAAGATGTACTGATTCTTGACGAAGAAGGCAATCCATTGAAACAAGGCGATACCGAAAGACGTTTTTTCGAAGCTTCGTGGATGCATAAATACAATGGTAAGTATTATTTTTCTTATTCAACGGGAGATACTCATTTGTTGTGCTATGCGATTGGCGACAATCCATACGGTCCCTTTACCTACCAAGGCGTTATACTAACACCTGTTGTGGGATGGACAACACACCATAGTATTCTTCAATTCAAAGATAAATGGTATTTATTCCATCATGATTCGGTGCCTTCGGGTGGTAAAACCTGGCTAAGAAGCATGAAAGTTATCGAACTGCAATACGATAACGAAGGGAAAATTATTACCATCGAGGGTCAATAGTGATTCAAAATTGAGTAGAAGAAGTAAGCCTGCTTACTTTTTCTACTATTTATTATTTGCATTTTCTTTCTGTTAGAAAATTAACCAATCTAATCTACCTTTTTTATGTCGTTGCGCAGAGCTCATATTGTATATATTCTTTTTATTCTAATCTGTACCCAAACTTTTGCGGAAGATGGAAGTCAATTGTGGCTACGTTTTGAAAAAGTTTCAGCAGAAATTTCAGCTAAAAGAACTATTAAAACAAAATCCGTTGATCCTACAGTTTTACTGGCCAAACAAGAATTGGAAGATTATTGGAAAGGAAATAATGTAGAACTATTGATAGACCGAAAATTAACGAAACTGAAAGACGGCTTTAAAATCACTTCATCAGGAAGTAAACTGCAAATCGTTGCTAATAAGCCTGCAGGTCTTTTATATGCAGCGTATCATATATTGCAAAAGCAAAATGAGGGTGCTGAAATAACCCATTATAATGTAGAAGAAATCCCATCTTATGATATTCGTATTCTAAATCACTGGGACAATCTCGATCGTACAGTGGAACGTGGTTACGCAGGATATTCTTTATGGAAATGGGCTGAATTACCACAAGTTTTGAGTCCTCGCTATGAAGAATATGCACGTGCCAATGCATCAATTGGTATTAATGCGACGGTCTTAAATAATGTAAACGCGTCACCTCAGATATTGACGCCCGAATATTTAACCAAAGTCAAAGCCCTAGCCGATATATTTAGAAAATATGGCATCAAAGTGTATTTGTCTGTGAATTTTTCTTCTCCTAAAGTCATTGGAGGATTGGAAAATTCAGATCCGTTGAACAAAGACGTTCAGTTGTGGTGGAAGAATAAAGTGAAAGAAATTTATCAGCTGATTCCCGATTTTGGCGGGTTCTTAGTGAAAGCCAATTCAGAAGGTCAGCCCGGACCTCAAGATTATGGACGTACACATGCGGACGGAGCGAATATGTTAGCAGATGCGATTAAGCCTTACGGCGGAATGATTATGTGGCGTGCTTTTGTGTATAATCCAACGAAAGAAGATCGTGCAAAACAGGCTTATCAGGAGTTTGTTCCTTTGGACGGACAGTTTCGAGATAATGTAATTATTCAAATAAAAAATGGTCCAATTGATTTTCAACCAAGAGAGCCGTTCACACCTTTATTTGGAGCAATGCGAAATACAGCGCAGATGGTTGAATTTCAGATTACGCAAGAATATTTAGGGTTCTCCAATCACTTGGTATACTTAGCACCATTATTCAAAGAAACATTGGATAGTGATACGTATGCAGATGGTGCGGGAACTACTATTGCTAAAATTACAGATGGTACTGTTCGTAAGATTTCGAAATCAGCTATTGCTGGAGTTGCAAATATTGGAGAAGATGTGAATTGGACAGGACATCATTTTGCGCAAGCCAATTGGTTTGCGTTTGGAAAATTAGCCTGGAATCATCAACTGAGTTCAGAAGATATTGCCAAAGAATGGCTGAAGCTCACTTTTACAAAAGATGAAACTTTTGTAAAAGATGTCACTGATATGATGTTGACTTCTCGTGAGACTGTAGTGAATTATATGATGCCATTAGGTTTACATCACATTTTTGCTTTCGATCATCATTACGGTCCCGAACCTTGGGGCAATATGCCTGGGGGAAGAGCAGATTGGATGCCTTGGTATTATCATAATGCTAATGAGAAGGGGTTAGGTTTTAATCGAACTACCTCAGGTAGTAATGCTGTAGTGCAATATAATGAGCCTTTGCGATCCTTATTCAATGATATTCAAACCTGTCCCGAAAACCTCATATTATGGTTTCACCATGTTTCTTGGGATCATAAAATGAAAAGCGGACTTACTTTATGGGAAGAGATATGCACACATTATGATCGCGGCGTGCAAGATGTGCGAGCGTATCAGCGTCTTTGGGACAAGATGGAGTCCTATGTGGACGCCCAAAGATTTAAAGAAATACAAAGCAAACTTAAAATACAAATTAAAGATGCTGTTTGGTGGAAAGATGCCTGTTTACTCTATTTTCAGACGTTTTCGAGAAAGCCGATTCCTTATTATATTGAAAGGCCTATTCATGAGCTGGAAGAGTTAAAGAAAATAAAACTTCCTCTAAAACATCATAACTAATCAACCATGAAAAGACTTAGTTTTATTCTTAATATCTTTTTTGCCTGTGCACTATTGCTAGGTTGTGCAAAATCTTCCGATGAAACTCAAAATGTAGATTTGAGATTCAAAGAAGAAGAACTTTTGTTAGATTCCCAAGCAGGAATAGCAGCATTGACTATCATTTGGAGCAATACAGAATGGGAAATTAGTACGCCAACAGATGGTTTTCTTTCAGGATTTAATTTCTTAAAAGGGGGGAGTTTTACGCATAGTAATCAAACTCGTGTTCAATTCAATTTTTCTGAAAACAATACCAATTCGGAGCGTGTGCAGACTATTCAGCTTAAAAATGTCTTAACAAGTGAAACTACGCAGATTACAGTAAAACAATCGCCTAAACCCCCGAATGTGCTTGAAGTAAAGTCGTCTACAACTTATCAACAGATAACAGGTTTCGGTGGAATGCTTAATCCAGCTTTATGGCAAGGAGGAAACCAATTAACTAACGCAGAGATAGAAAGATTGTACGGGGCCAATGGTCTTGGATACAAAATGCTGCGTATGATGATTTATCCAAACTCCAATGATTGGAGTAGAGATTTAGCTGTTGCACAAAAAGCACAATCTTTGGGGGCAAGAATATTTGGTTCTCCTTGGTCGCCACCAGCTCATATGAAGAGCAGTAAACAGCAGGGAGGTGGAAATGGCGGTTATTTATTGCCTGAATATTATGCGGATTATGCCAAACATTTGAATGCTTTCGTTGATTATATGGCTGCTAATGGTGTGACCATAGAAGCTGTTTCTATACAGAATGAACCAGATTGGGATCCAGAATATGATGCATGTGTATGGACAGGTCAGCAAATTTTGGATTTTATAAAAAATCATGGAAAAGATATCAAAGTCAAAGTAATAGCTGCGGAAGCGGTGAATTTCAAAAAGGAATTTACGGATCCTGTATTAAACGATCCTATAGCGCGTGAACATTTGGATATTGTTGGAACACATCTTTATGGTGGGGGAATTGGCGATTATCCTTTGGCAAGACAGTACAATAAGGAAATCTGGATGACAGAGCATTTGTTGAATAACAATTCTGCGAATGATTGGAGCTGGAATGATGCCTTGATTTTTGCTAAAGAATTGCACGATTGTATGGAAGCTAATTTTAATGCCTACATCTGGTGGTATTTGAAAAGACATTACAGTATGCTTGGAGATGGCGAATATGGCACAACAAAAAGTGAAGTGTTGAAACGTGGCTATGTACTGTCGCATTATGCACAATATGCTTCAGAGCGTAAGAGAATAGCTGTAGATAAAGTTCCAAATAATAACAATATTCTTTTGACAGCTTATGAAAGCGTTAACGATTATACTTTGATTATTCAAAATCAAGGTGACGCTATCATACCATCTGTTCAATTTGATTTTCCACAAGCGTTTAATAGTGTGAGTGCTGTGGAAACTAATTCTACCAAAAATATGGAAGCTGTAACGGTCAGCGCGATAAAAAATAATCAAGCTGTATCGTTGACAATTAATCCTAAATCCATTCTCTCCGTAAAAATTAAGAAATAAATTATGTATAATCTTCGATTTCTATTTACACTTTTAATCCTATGTAATTATGCTTTTGTAAAAGCCCAAGTGGCCATTATAGAAAGCCCTGATAAACAATTGCGGGTGGATGTACACGTGGATGCAAATAAAGCTTTCTATACCGTAATATTTCAAGGAAAGACCATTTTGGAAACGTCCCCACTTGGCTTTAAAACCAATGAAGGCGATTTTTCTTCAGGTATTACCTTTGAAGGAAGTAAATCTTCGGTAGTAGAAAAACAGTATGCACAAGATCGAATAAAGGTTTCAAATGTAAATTATAAAGCCAATTCACTAACGGTTAGTTTTTCAAATACGGATAAAAAATCCTTTGCTGTCACATTTCAAGTAAGTAATAATGATATTGCATTTCGATATGATCTGCCTACTTGGAAAGATACGCGAAGTGTAGTAATTCACGAAGAGAACACAGGTTATAAATTTCCATCGACTACAACAGCTTTCATTTCTACGATGATGAAACCAATGACAGGTTTTGCACGTACGGCTGTGAGTTACGAAAGTGGATATAATATTGATTCGCCCATTTCTGCAGCTAAAAGTCAATATGGTTTTGTTTTCCCAAGTTTATTCAAAGTCGGAGAAAATGGCTGGGCTTTACTTTCGGAAACGGGGGTAACAAGTGCTTATTGTGCCTCTCATTTAAGTGAGATTTCTGCCGAAGGCATCTTTTATGTGGCTTATCCACAACAAGAACAAAACAACGGTTTTGGTAGTACTGGAGCAGCACTTTCTTTACCAGGATCGACTCCTTGGCGGACAATTACAGTAGGTAAGAATTTAAATCCTATTGTGCAGACCACCATTCCTTTTGATGTGGTGGATCCCTTGTATGCCCCATCACAAAACTACAAGTTTGGTAAGTCAACTTGGAGTTGGATTGTGTGGCAAGATCAGAGTATGAACTGGGATGATCAAGTAAAATATATTGATCTGGCTTCTGCTTTGGGTTATCCATATATTTTGATTGATGCTTTGTGGGATACAAATATTGGCAGAGATAGAATGGAGAAATTAATTCAATATGCTAATTCTAAAAAGGTAGATGTCTTCTTATGGTACAATTCAAATGGTACTTTCAATGATGCACCACAAGGTCCTAGAAACCGTATGCATACAGCTATCGCGCGGAAGCAAGAAATGAAATGGCTTCAGAAAATCGGCGTGAAAGGACTAAAAGTAGATTTCTTCGGTGGAGATAAACAAGAAACTATGCGTCTGTATGAAGATATTCTTTCCGACGCAAATGATCATGGTTTGATGATTATTTTCCATGGAGCTACTTTACCGAGAGGTTGGGAACGACTGTATCCAAATTATGTAGGGAGCGAAGCAGTTCTTGCCTCGGAAATGTTGATATTCTCACAATATGCTCGCGACAATGAAGCGATTTTTGCCACCTTACATCCTTTTATTCGCAATGCAGTGGGTAGTATGGAGTTTGGAGGAGTCTTTTTCAATAAATTTCTGACTAAGGATAACAAAAGTAGAAATAAGCGACTTACGACGGATGCCTTTCAAGCAGCGACAGCGATTTTATTTCAAAATCCTATACAGCCTTTTGCGCTTACACCAAATAATTTGACAGATGCGGAGCCTTTTCTCATAGATTTTATGAAAGAAGTACCGACTACTTGGGATGAAACATTATATCTCGATGGCTATCCCGGTCAATATGTAATTCTTGCCAGAAGACATAAAGAGAAGTGGTATATAGCTGGGGTGAATGCTAAAAAAGAAGTAATCAAACTGAAAGTGAATGCGTCCATGCTAAAAAGTAAAACACTAAAACTGATTACAGATGATCAAAATAATAGCCCTAAACATCAAGATATTAAAATAGATAAAAATGGTCAGTTTGAAATTTCTATTCAGCCAAATGGAGGTTTTGTAATTCATTAATTAATATAAAAAATCGTCACTATGAATAATTTGAGAAGATTGTTAAAATATATTCCTTTGCTATCAACCGTATTTGCTTTCGGTTGCCAACAATCTAAACACGGAAATTCTAACACAGAACCTGGAGAACCTTTATTTAGTAATTTCACCTATGTCGGAAAAGATAAAATTTACGAACAAAATCCACTTCAAGAAGGGCAATTTTATAGTCCAATATTGCAAGGATGCTATCCAGATCCTAGCATTGCTCGTAAAGGAGACGATTATTATTTAGTGAATTCTTCTTTCGCAATGTTTCCTGGAGTACCTATTTTTCATTCCAATGATTTAGTTAACTGGAAACAAATAGGTCATGTTTTGGATCGTGAATCGCAATTAAAAGTGCAAACAGCAGGAATTAGTGAAGGCATTTATGCACCTGTAATTCGTTATAACCCGAACAATGACACATTCTACATGATTACCACTCAATTTGCTGGAGGTATTGGCAATATGGTGGTAAAAACGAAAGATCCTAAAGAAGGCAATTGGTCTGATCCAATTAAACTTAATTTCGAAGGTATTGATCCGTCATTTTTTTTTGATGATAATGGTAAAGCTTACGTAGTTCATAATGACGCTCCTGATCCCGGAAAAGAATTATATACTGGACATCGCGTAATTAAAATTTGGGATTACGATGTGGAAAAAGATCAGATTATAGCAGGAACAGACAAAATCATCGTGGATGGAGGAGTCGATATTTCCAAAAAGCCGATATGGATTGAAGCGCCACATATTTATAAAAGAAATAATAAATATTATCTTATGTGTGCAGAGGGAGGCACAGCAGATGATCACAGCGAAGTTATTTTCGTGAGTGATAATCCTCGAGGTCCTTATAAACCTGCTGCCAAAAATCCAATATTAACTCAGCGTCATTTGGACAAAAGTCGCCTTAATCCTGTAGAATGGGCAGGTCATGCTGATATTGTCGAAGGGCCTGACGGAGGGTTGTATGCTGTATTCTTGGCCATCAGACCTAACGAAAAGAACCGAGTAAATATAGGACGTGAGACTTTCATGTTGCCAGTAGATTGGTCAGGTGAATTTCCTGTTTTTCAAGGAGGTTTGGAAGCATTCAAACCCACTATTCCTATGCCGAATGGTGTAACAAATAAAATGAATACTTCTGATTATTTTCCGAATGGAAATTTCATTTTCACTGAAAAGTTTAATGATAATGCTTTTGATCATCGTTGGGTGGCTTTAAGAGGACCTCGAGAATCATTTTCTGAATTAACGGAAAAGGGTTTAAAAATAAAACCTTTCGAAGTTTCGATAAAAGAGAAGAAACCAATTTCGGCTCTATTCCATCGTCAACAGCACAATAGTTTTTCTGTGGAGGTAGAGATGGATTATACCCCAACTTCGGATAAAGATCTTGCAGGTATTTCAACATTACAAAGCGAGAATTTTCATTATGTATTCGGAGTTACCAAATCGGGTAACGATAGCTACATTGTGCTCGCTAGAACAGAGAAAGGCGAAACAAAAATTTTGGCATCTAAAAAATTTGATAATAATTCTCCTGTAAAATTAAATGTTAATGCTGCTGGCGATTATTATACCTTCAATTTTTCGCAGAATGGTAAGGAGTACGAAAATCTAGGAGGTACTGTTTCTGGCGACATTTTGTCCACCAATATAGCAGGCGGATTTACTGGTGCTTTAATCGGTTTGTATGCCACCAAAAACAATGATATAAATCTCTAATTCATAATTGTTAGTATAGTTAAGCTCGCGATTCATTTGATTCTTAAGTCCCCTAAGATGAAAGTGAATCGCACTTTTTTGTGAATTACTCTTAACTTTTCAGGCTGTCTATAAATTTTTCAAACTCATTTTTTCTATTCATCAACACAGGTCCATGACCAAAACAAATAATCTTTGGATGCAAAGTATTCAGCTTTTGCAGGGATTGAATATTCTGGTTTTGATTGGATGTGAAAAGGAAAGGCGGAAGTTGTAACCCTACTACCGTAGTTAATAAATTCATATTGCAAAGAGCATCTCCAATTATTAAAGTACCATCTCTTTCTCTATAGAAGGACAAATGTCCTGCTGTATGACCAGGTGTCTCTATTACTTCAAAATCGCCAATAACATCCCCATTTTGGAGTATTTGTGTAACAGGATAACCAGCTCCTGCCCAGTATTTTTGTTGAAGTTTTGCTATCATTCCGCTAGGTGAAGGATAATCCGCTACGACGAAACCAGTCTCGGCTTTTTGTACTTCTTCTTTATGGCAAAGTAAAGGAACGTTTAATTCACTACATATACGTGCGCTACAGCCTTGATGATCTGCATGCGCGTGAGTTAAAACATGTGTATGTATTGGGTTTTTATCAAAGGCTTTACGGATCTTTTTATATCCGCATTGTATGCCAGAATCGAATAGTATGCCATCCGCTATATAGCAATTGATACTATTTCTGGGCAGAACAGAAATTTGTAAGAGATCTTGGTTGATTTGATTCATTTGGTTTTAATTTCAATAACAATATAAGTGTTTTAAGGTGAATTACTGTTTCTTGCGGTAGGTACTTGGCGTTTCTCCAGTGAGTTGTTTAAATAACCTAATAAAATAGGAAATATTATCAAAACCTAATTTATAAGCTATATTCTTGAGGCTCATATCTTCCACTAAAATAAGTAATTGAGCTTTCTCAATTTTCTTCTGATTGATGTACTTTGCTGGAGTACAGCCCATTTGTTTTTTAAATAAACGAATCAAGTGGTCTTTTGTGAGATTCGCTAAGTTGGCTAACTCTTCAATGCTAATGGAATGCTCTATTCTTTCATGAATATAAGTTATTACGCGATGTATTCGGTTGTCATGTATATCTGTTTTAACCTTTGCATGATCCAAAAATCTAGAAAGTAAGATATTAATTATGGATTGAGATTCTAGTTTGATGGCTGGATGATTTTCGTAATTGAGCGAAATATTCTTAATGAGTTCTTTTGAACTTTCGTAAGAAGAAGGATCATATTTTGTCAATTCTCGATTTGGGTTGATAAAATATAACCTTTGAATTAATTGCGCAATTAAAGGATCTGCTTCTATTTCAATAGGGAATTTATATAGGTCGAAAATGCTGGAATAGTGTTGTAAATTTTCATACAAATGGATATAAAAAACATGAAATTCCTGATCACAACTATAACTATGCTGTGTATAGGATGGAGTGAGATACAGATGATTTTCTCTGAGTTCGATAGATTCTTTATGGTGCAAAATCACCGCTTTTCCTTTCACAACAAAATGTATGCGAACAAAGGGACTATTAATTCCTTGATAATTCCAGTCAGCAACATGCTCTGCATATCCAATATTTAACAAGATGAAATCTAAATTATCAATAGCGCCTTTAAGAGACATTGTTTTTCTGATTAAGTTTCTATGGTTTGCTCTAATTTATATATAATATCTCAGAAAGTCGATATAGTGCAATTATTAGTCGATAGTATTAAACGATTTAACGTCTTTAATACCTTACTTTTGAATAGAGACATTTACTTATATCCAATTATAAAATCAATAATATCCAACAGTAACAAAAAAAGATATATGTTTTGCTTTTAATTCTAATTCAAGACCATATCGATATACTGTAATTAATGGGAGAAAAATGATTTGAAGAAATTAAATTATGAATAGAAGAACCGCAATAAAATCATTAGGAGCAATACTACCAACCTTATTTTTAAGTAAATCTTTTCCCTTATTAGCGAATGATAATTGGGGAAAAGCACCTTTTAATCCTACTTGGTCATCGTTAGAAAATTATAAAGTACCTCAATGGTTTCGTGACGCTAAGTTTGGTATTTGGGCACACTGGGGACCACAATGTCAGCCTGAACGTGGGGATTGGTATGCGCGGGGAATGTATCAGGAAGGATCGGATCAATATAAATATCACGTGGAGAAATATGGACATCCGTCCAAGTTCGGTTTTAAAGATGTCATTAATCAGTGGAAGGCTGAACAATGGAATCCAGAAGAGCTTATGGATTTGTATAAGCGCACCGGAGCACAGTATTTCATGACATTGGCAAATCACCATGATAATTTGGATTTATATAAAAGTTCTCATCACCGTTGGAATAGTCTGAATTTTGGGCCTAAAAAAGATATTGTAGGAGGATGGCAAAAAGCAGCTCGCAAGCGAGGGTTACGCTTTGGGGTGAGTGTGCATGCTGCACATGCTTGGACTTGGTATGAAACAGCACAAAGATCAGATAAGGAAGGTCCATACAAAGGAGTTTCTTATGATGGTAAATTGACTAAGGAAGACGGTAAGGGTACTTGGTGGGAAGGTTACGATCCGCAAGAATTATATGCACAAAACCATGAATTGAGCAAAGATAGTTTGAATGACCACTCGGTTCATGAGCAATGGCACTGGGATGTCAAGACGGGAGTAAGTGTCCCAACTCCAGAGTACTGTGCTAATTTTAAAGACAGAACAATAGAGTTAATAGATAATTACAAGCCTGATGTGGTTTATTTTGACGACACGGCTTTGCCGTTATGGCCAGTAAGTAATGTGGGACTCGAAATTGCAGCGCACTTCTACAATAAAAGTATAAAAGATAATAAAGGTAAACTGGAGGCTGTTATTACCGGGAAAATTCTAAACGAGCAGCAGCGTAAATGTATGGTTTGGGATATCGAACGTGGACAAAGCAAGCGAATAGAACCCGAACCTTGGCAAACTTGTACCTGTATAGGATCCTGGCATTATGACCGTCGTGTATATGATAGAGGAAATTATAAGTCTGCAAAAACTGTAATCCATATGCTCGTGGACGTAGTCAGCAAAAATGGTAATTTATTATTAAGTGTTCCATTACGTGGTGATGGTTCTTTGGATGATAAAGCACGCAAAACTGTAGAGGGAATTGCCGATTGGATGCAAGTAAATAGTGAGGGAATTATCGGATCACGACCATGGCATACATTTGGAGAGGGGCCAGCTATAGCACATGCTCCTGAATTACATGCGCAAGGATTCAATGAAGGTCGAGGAAAACCGCTTACTGCTGAAGATTTCCGTTTTACGCAAAAAGGAAAATCCTTGTATGCTTTTATTATGGGGGAACCCAGCACGAATCAGCTTAAAATACAATCTTTGGGTACAAACTTTTCAAAAGGATTAAAAATTAAAAAAGTCGAATTGCTGGGCTATAAAAAGTCGTTAGCATTTAAACAAGAAGGTGATAACTTACAAGTAGAATGGCCTCAGGATATTAAGAAGAATGAAATTGCACACGTGCTAAAGCTTTCATAATGAGTAAGAGAGAAATTATTTTTTATTATCTTCATGTTTTACCAATAGACCACCAACATGAAGAACATAAATAATAACATATTCCTTGTTTTAGTGTTTATTTTAATTCAACTTCCAGTTTTTTCGCAACAATCTAAAAAGGAAAAGCTGGAGGTGGAAGTATTACATGAAGCTCTTCATAGTATTTTAGATGTTAATACTCAGGTGGAGGTTCTTGTCGAAGGTTTGCGTTGGACAGAAGGTCCTTTGTGGGTTGAAGCAGAGAAAATGTTGTTGTTTTCTGAAATTCCTTCCAATACTGTCTATAAATGGACTGAGCAAAAAGGGAAAGAACTATACTTAAACCCGAGTGGCTATACTTCTAATGCTAATCCTTCTACACGAGAACCTGGAAGTAATGGTTTGTTACTGGATAAAGAGGGAAACCTAGTATTGTGTCAACATGGAGATCGTCGAATTGCTCGGATGAAAGGTTCGCTAAAAACTCCAATTCCTATTTACAAAACTGTGGTGGATTCGTACGATAATAAACGATTAAATAGTCCCAATGATGCGGTTTACCATCCTGATGGAGACTTGTACTTCACCGATCCACCTTATGGTTTACCCACTCAAAATGATATTGATCCATCCAAAGAAATTTCCTTCAATGGTGTTTTTGTATTTCAAAAAGATGGTAATTTAACGCTTCTTACCGATAAATTATCACGGCCTAATGGTATAGCATTATTTCCTTATTCTAATAAATTACTAGTAAGTAATTCGGATGTAAAAAATGCAGCTTGGTATATCATAGAAACTGAATCAGATACCGTACGGACGTCAGTTTTTTATGATGCCACACCCTTATTGGATGGCTCTCCTGGTTTACCTGATGGTTTAAAAATTAGTAAGAATAATATCGTGTTTGCCAGTGGTCAGGGCGGTGTTTGGATTTTTGATTCTACAGCCAAATTACTTGGAAAAATAAAATTCAAGATGCCTGTTTCTAATGTGGCTTTGTCAGACGATGAAAAATATATGTATTTAACGAATACAGGACGTGTCATTCGAATTCCTTTAAAATAATTGCTTATTACTCCCTAAATCTTTATGAAACTGCTTAGTTGCGAAAACCCGCATAACTTCCAATTCCACGAAACATCAATTCCTTCTTTAGAGGATGGACATTCACTACTTCAAATAAAGAGAATAGGAGTGTGCGGAACGGATATTCATGCTTTTGAAGGCACACAGCCTTACTTTAATTATCCGCGTGTCTTAGGGCATGAACTAGCTGCTGAAATTGTTGAAACTACTTCTGATAATTTAAAAGTAGGCGAATACGTAACGATTATGCCGTATAAGTCTTGTGGCAAATGTGTAGCATGCAAAAGGGAAAAAAATAATTGTTGCGTTTCGATGCAAGTATTAGGGGTTCATATTGATGGCGGAATGGCGGAGTACATTACTGTGCCTAATGATTTGATTATAAAGGGGCAAGGATTAGAATTGGATGAATTAGCTTTGGTAGAGCCTTTTGCAATTAGTGCGCATGCTATTGCCCGGGCAAATTTGCAAAAAGATGATTTTATTTTGGTAGTAGGAGCTGGACCGATAGGGCTAGGTTTAGTTGAGTTTGGTCGAATTGCAGGTGCGAAAGTCATTGTAATGGATGTGAACAAAGAAAGGTTGGCTTTTTGTAAGGGTAAATTAGAAGTGAAGCACACTATTCATATTGGAACGGTTGATCCTTATGAGCGATTAAAAGAAATTACAAACGGTGATATGCCCACAGCAATCTTTGATGCAACTGGTAATCTAAATGCTATTGAACAATCTCTGGAATATTTAGCTCACAGTGGTACTTATGTGCTTGTAGGTATACAGAAAGAAAGTTTTAGCCTCAGCCATCCAGAATTTCACAAAAGAGAATCTACGCTTATGAGCAGCCGCAATGCAACCAAATTGGATTTTGATTTCGTGATGGAGAGTATAAAAAATAAAAAAATAAATCCGTTATTATTTATAACCCATCGTATTCCTTTCGAGGAGGTAATAGAAAGGTTTAATATTTTTAATATTCCTTCAGAAAATGTAATTAAAGCGGTTATAGAACTATAAATAGACTTACTTTAATTTTTTAGCTGATTTGGTAAGTAAGATAATTCCTAGCCAATAGGAAGGAATAAAGGTCATCGCTATATTTATAAAAATCGAATTAAATGTGTTCATGCCTAAGATTATATTGGGCAAGCAAAATAGTACACCAATTAGGGATAATAAAGTTACGGCATAAAATTTCCAAGACTTGATTTTTCCTTTATAAACATAGGCTAATCCGATTAGTACAGGAATAAAATAGATTAAAGATATGGTCAATGTTTCCAATCTACTACCATTCGTTTCGGAAAAGGATTTAGCATGAATTAAGGTCATCAGATTATTTCCAATATGATAAGCTAATAAAAGACAGCCTACTGTTAGTATTGATCTTACAATAAATGTTTTGAAGGGGAGAAGTGTTTTAACAAATACGAATAGGAGTGATATAAGTGCTATAATAATATATCCTTGTCTCAGATAAGATACTAATACTAAGTTATAATCTTTGGGATTGTGTGTAGAAATTTCCAAATAAAGAGGCAGCATCATGCATAATCCACATATAAAAAGCAACCATCCTTTTTTATTAGAATTGTAGGAACGATGTGACATGATTAATAATGTAGAACAGATAATTTTAATACTAGAAATTATCAGAATTAAACAAAAAATATCATCATCTAATACATAACCTTTGGGTACAATTATATCTGAGATAGGTATAAAAGGAAGAATTATAAGTAATACGATTATTAAATAATTTAAGCGTCTCTTCATATGATTGAATTAATTCTGAATACTATTAAGTACCCACATATGATCCCTAATGGAATTTATGTTTGTTTTATTAGTTTTTAAAGTATTAGTTATCGAGGTTCTAATGTAAATGATTATTAATACAGTAGAATATTTTTAACGGGTTAAATATAAGGATAGAAAATATCTTTTAATTAAATTATAGAGGTGAAAACTAAGGTTTTAATAATTTTGTAGAATATTATCCATACTCCTAGTAGAGAATGTTATTTTTGCTTGGATAATTTTTAACTTAAAACAGCTTAGTTGTAATAAAGGGTGGGAAAATTATTTTTTTATTAAACTATTTAATTCGTTGTTGATTTTTACTAAAAAGGATTGTTTTATCTAATCGAGATAGTCTGGTCTTATCCTGTTTTGCGCTCATAATCCAATGCGTAATAACCTTCCGATAGGATGGTGGTTGGTTATTGAAGAAGTTCCAAGCCGAGTGGTCTTGTTTGAATAAATTCTCATATTCTTCTGTTAATACGGATAGCTCTTTTTCATGAGAATATATTCGGGAGTTTTCTTCCTTCCTTATCTCAAAAATTTTTAAACCAGCTGGTTGGAGTAAACCTGCTTTCTTTAGTTTTTCGATTTTTGCTATATTGATATTGCTCCAGATGCTATTAGGCTTTCTAGGGGTAAATCTGATGCTATAACTTTCTTGATCTATGGATTTTCGAATACCATCGATCCATCCATAACACAGGGCTTGATCAACAGATTCAGACCATGTCATACTTGGTTTTCCACTTTTCACCTTATAGAATCCGACTAATAATTCTGTTTGCTTTTGGTGGTTTTTATCCAGCCACGCTCTGAATTGTTCTTGATTTTCGAAGAAAATGGGCGTCATAAGTAAGGAGTGCTGAAAAATTTCTTTTAATGTTGAGATGCAAATAAGGATATTATACTTTCCCTTTATATCTAGGGTCATAATCCAGCATCCACTCAATGCCATATTTATCTCTAAACATTGCAAAATAAGAGCCCCAAGGACTTTCATCCAAAGGCATTTCTATTTCTCCTCCTTCGGATAGACCCTCATAAATTTTCTCCGCTTCTTCTTTGCTTTCTGCGCTTACCACTATTTTACTTCTATTTTCCCTTTCATTGGTTCTTCCCAATATTTCGGGTACATCGTTAGCCATTAAAACGCTCTCACCAATAGGTAGCGCAATATGCATTATTTTGTTTTCCTCATGTGGAGCTATGGGAAATGTTTCACTAGCCATATCCTTAAAGCGGGTGATATTTGCAAATTCGCCTCCAAAGACAGATTGGTAAAATAGAAAAGCTTCTTCAGCATTTCCATTAAAATTAATGTGAGGATTGATGTTTGCCATAATTAAAGCTTTTAATTCGGAATTAGTACGATAAATTTAAGGAAAAATAGTGGGTTTCGAATGAGTGGATAAATATAAGTGATCACAAAAAAAGCCTCACTTTT